>NZ_JBSICC010000060.1:0-8184 GCF_058245955.1 Providencia sp. UF-224
CCTCTTTTTAGTGGACGAAGGTTCGATGGTCGGTAACAAAATTATGACTGAGGTGTTAGACGTGATTGGGCGCGGTGACGGGCGAGCGCCAATTTCAGGGGATAGGGCGCAGTTATTGTCGGTGGACAGTGGTGACCCATTAGCCCTCGCACAAGACCGTTCAGCACTGACGACTGCGGTTGTGAACGAAATCGTGCGGCAAAGACCCGAGCTTCGTCCTGCCATTGAAGCCATCATCGCGGGTCAGGTTCAAACGGCTATGGATGCGATGAATCGCGTGACGCCCGATGTGGTGCCCCGTCGAGCGGGGGCGGAATTACCCGAACAGTCGGTGATAAATTCAGGCGACAAGGTCATCACCCATATCCTTGATGACTATCGCGGGCGAACGGCTGAAGCGCAAAAAGAGACACTGATTGTGGTGCAAACCAACCGTGATAAAGATGAACTTAATCGCGGTATTCATCAAATCTTAGTCGAGCAAGGGCAATTACAAGGGGGGAAAGACGTCCCGATATTGGTGCGTGAGAGTACGCGCACAGAGGCCTTGTTATCAACGGCAGGGCTCGCAAAGCATGCCGGTAAAGTGGCGCTCATCCAAGAGCAGCACTATCGGATTGAAGTGACTCAAGAGGGAGTCAGTGATGGGGTTGTGACCCTGGTTGATGAACAAGGGAAAGGGCATTTGCTCTCGGCCTTTGAAAGTAGCTTGCTGGATATTGGTATTTACCGCCAAGAAAGTCGCCATATCGCAGCCGGTGAAAAAATCAATTTTACCCGCACAGACAAAGAGCGCGGGCGCGTGATGAACAGTGATTGGACGGTCAGTGAGGTCAATGAGAAGGGGCAAATCACTCTTACTAAGGGCGACGAATCTCGCGTACTTAACCCGAATGGCGAATTGACAGACCAACATCTGGATTACGGCTATGCGGGCACGGCATACAAAGCCCAAGGAGCAAGTAGTCTGTATGTGATTGTCCTTGGAGGTGTCGAATCAGGACGGCGTATGCTGGCTACCTTGCGTGATGCGTATGTCAGTCTTTCGCGTACTAAGGCGCATGTGCAAACTTACAGTGATGACTTGGATAAATGGACAAAAGCCATTGAGAACCCCGGCAACCGGAAGACCGCCCACGATGTGTTGTTAGCGGAACAAGACCGCGCGGCTAAAGTCGGCAATCAATTGTTTGACCGTGCGCAGCCGCTTAATGATACCGCGATTGGTCGAGCATTAAGTCGCCAAATGGGATTAGGCGAGTCACACGAAGGAAAGTTTGTTTACCCGTCCACCAAGCATCCTGAACCGCATGTGGCATGGCCTGTGTTTGATGAACACGGCAAGTCGCAAGGCACGATGCTGCAAGCCATTGAACTTGAAGGGGATAAATTGCAGGGACTCCGTGTGGAAGGGCGTTTACTGGGGAGCGAACAGGCGCAATTTATTGTCGTCAAACCCAGTCAAAACGGGCAAACCGTCATTGTGAACAGTCTAGAGTCGGCCTTTGAGACGATGGCGCAGCAACCTGAACAGGGCGTGGTCGTGCAACTCAATCCCGATGAACGTTTACACACGACCATGATTGAGAAAATCACGCAAGGGGAAGTGGATAACGCCTATGCGAATCCGAATACCGCGCAAACCGATAAAGTGGATAGTGACCCGAAAACCCTGCAAACGCCCGAAGAGCAGGCGATTGATAAAGCCTTAAAAGAGGCCGAAGCTGCCTTGCGTCAGCAAGCAAACAGCGAGTCCAAGGCACCCGAGCTCAACGAAGACGAACTACGACAGGTCATGGCCCAAGAGCGTGACAGTTTGCTGAAAGGGGAACATGACTTAATGGAGGCGAAAGAAAGAGTCATTGAAAAGGCTGTTCAGTTTGAACGTGAACATCAACAGCAACAACGGGACGCCTTGCGCCAGCAAGAGCGTGAAATCGTGATGGAAAAATCCCGTGACCGTGAATTTGGTGATTAAGGATGTCGATTATCTATGGAAAAGCCAGTTACACCAGACAAATCTCAATGGGCGTTTATTGATTTAGAGAATGTCCCGCATTTAGAGCCGATAGCGTTTGAGCAGTACCAACAAATCTTTGTTTTTGTCGGGCCCAAGCAAACCAACCTCAAATTACCCGTACAAACAACCACGCGCTATATCCTCAACATTATTAAAGTGAGCCAAGTCAGTCAAAATAATGTGGACTTTCATCTTGCCTGGTATTTAGGGCAAGCGCACGAACAAGCGAATAAAACGTGTCACTTTACCGTGTTTACCAACGACAAAGGGCTTTTACCCTTGGTCGATACGGTAAAACAGCTTGGGCGATCTTGTACCTTGCGAGGGATCATCCAAACTAAGCAAAAAGTGACACTTTCGCTCGATGAGACCAAAAAAGTGCTTAAAACGCCCTTTTTTCAACGTAACAACGGTTTTCCGAAACAGCTTACGGGGTTACGTCGCAGTTTAATCAATATATTGGGTGCCGCACAGTCACACACTGTCGAGGCCCATATTGCTAACTTGGTTGCATTGAAGGTGATTTCCCACAATGGGAATGCACTTGCTTGGTATCTTGCTGCACTTGTTAAACACCGCAAATAACCGTGTTTAACCTCATTGATTGTTGGTGATTTCCGCCAATTCTATTTAGTTTTCTCTCACGCCGAACCTCAAGTTTTATCACAAATTTTGTGAATAAATCGCGTCTTTATCGTGAAGACGTTGCTTGAATGCGCATAGAGTGCTAAATTAGCCGACAATTGATGTGAATTTTGTGGTCGCCACGCCGAAAGGTGGCAAGTGATGGGATGTAACACACAAAAATGTGCTGTGAACCCAAATAGAAAACCCCTGTAATCTTCTTCATTCTTGGCGGGACGAAAAGATTATCAGGGGTCATCAGAGTAATTCCGCTAGGGGTAATGTTGAACTCCTAGCGGGGAGTATAGAATTATGCGCAAGAAAATTCAACTCCTTCCGTACAACATAAGTGCGGAGAGACATGTCTAATGGGATCTCAATTCCTGCAATCCCTTGTTCCATTGGTAAAATTCATCGGCATTATGCGCCAAAATTTTTAGGGCAATTACCGAAATTAGTGCCCGTGCGTCGCTTCGCAGCGGCCTTAAAGCGCCACGATTGGAACCGAAACCCCCATATTTACCAACTGCGTTATAGCAGAAAGCAACGGATATCCGTGCGTTCAGAGCGTCGAGAAACCTTTGATGCGCTAGCAATGGCCATGATTGCCTATGCCGATTACAACCCCGAAAGTGACGCGCTCTTTGAAGTGATGTGCTCGGTGGAGAAGTTGGCGGAATTGTGTGGACAGCTATATCGCTATGACTGTGGCCGAAAAAGTTACGACCCAATACTGCATGCGCTGCGCGACTGGGAACAAGCGAACCTGATTGTCATTGACCGCGATTTTGATATTGAAGCCAAACAATACAAAGCGATGCGTATTTGGATACGTCCTGAATTTTTCGAAGGACTTGGGTTTTCCGCGTTAGAACTGCGCGAAGTGGTGGCCAGCTTTAGCCGTTGGATGGAAAAGAAGGGATTAAAAGAGAGCTACCAGAAACGTTATGCCCAACATGTGTTGCGACTTGCCCGCGCTAACGTGGCGTCACTGGAGACTAAGCATAAACTTCGCAACCTGCTTAACAAGCTCAAAACCCTTGTGGTTGGGAAGGATGAAGCGCTAAAACAAGAAAAGAAGCATTTAGCCAAGGCATTGAAAGAAAAGAAAGCGTTAGCCAAAAGTTTGGAAGCGCCAGAAAGCGCAGAACATGCCGCATGGCGTCGTTTTGAATCATGGAAGGTGACGCAGCCGATAGCCGCTGTCATGGCATTTGAGCGTAAAATGAAGACCTTGTACCCGAGCGTCCAAGGACAGGCTATCTACCTGCATTACGTGGAACACTTGCCCGACTCCTAATTTCCCCTATTAAATTTACCGCCTTGACTGGCGGTGGTTTCGTTCGCCCTAAATCTGGACAGCTTGTTTTTTGAGCGGTGGGTTCACTATATCCACTCCTTAATTCTTCAGGCGAAAGCCGTCTCGAACATTTTCGTTCTTTATTTAACCAACTAACTTCGAATGCTTTTATTCTCTTCAATTAACTTCGAATAATATTGGTGTTTTATGGTTAAATTCGTTTTTAGGTTCTGAACTAAACGACCTTATAAATAAGGAGTTGCGGCTCTGCTTTTTCAAGCCGCACTCTCTAAAGAGATAAACCCAATAAAGCCTTCGCTTACAAGCCATAAATGGCTGTCGCTCAGATAACCGTATCCACATTGTGCGATTGCCCCCGTAAAGCTGGCCGATGGCCACCTTAACGCGCAGCTACAGCCGTTCATCGAGGCTACGCCTCTTGCCCGTCTCACTGCGTTTTTCAAAGGGTCAAAAAAAGCGAATTCATTGTTTTAAATACAGTAGGCTTAGCCAGGACGGGAGGGTGATAGGAGGATTAAACAGCACGTAACCGCTAACGCGGGTCTCGACGGCCCTTACCCTAAGTGATTCTCTGTAACCCTTTTTGCCGTCTACAGCCCTACGGGCAGGTGATTTTGATGAAGTATCGTGACAATCTGATACTAATATGGAGAGCTTGCACACGCCCTTAATTATGATTATCCCGAAAAACTGAATATAGCGTTACGGATAAAGGTGATATCACAGATAATTACTCATCTATAGTTGAAATAGAACCACGACCTAATAAAACTTGTCGACCATATTTTTGATCGTCCATTAATTGTAAAAATAATTCCGAATCAGGCATCAACGATATGTCATCTATTTCATAGAATTCTAGAACCCCCTGATAATAATCTAAAGTTAAATACGGATTCATCCACATAGGTTCATATAATGTAGAATAATGAGGCTCTTCCAAATCTACACCTATAGTTAAGAAAAAAACCTTAAGAGGTTCATCCCAACCTACTAAAACTTCTACATTTCCACAATTACTGCTGACATTAAAAAAATGTTGGCTCATGTTTCTCCCCCTTTTAGTAAGTAAAACCAATTCTAATTAATATAGGTATATCGTTAATTTTTCCTTTTTCAGGCTTATGAATTTTTAATTAAATATTTGGCACTTTAATCTTAATTATTTTTCCCTTCAATATTTTATGTTTAAAATTTAATCAATTTAGTACTTTCAGGTAGATGATTTAGGTGAAATTTCGTGATAATCTGTTAGTAATATATTGATGATTAACATAATTTTGGAGTGCGGTGAAAATGGAGCGCAAAACACTGACGTTAAAACGCCCCCCGACGGAAAATGTCGCGGAAAATACCGAGCTCGGTATTACGCGTCGCCGTAAACAGGTCGTGGTCAATACACAGAGAAAACCCAATAAACCTGTCAAAAAAACACCCACTCAATCCCCTAAAAAAGAGGCTCCGCAGACTGTAATAAAACAAGCCGCGGTGGTCATCCCATTAGAAAAAAAAGTCATCCCCCCTACACCACCGAAAAACCATCTCCCGTTAGAGGAGGCTATCGCGAACCTTTCAGAACATTGGCCTCAACTCTTTCCTAATGGACAACTTCGACCGATGGCGGTTGGCACGCGTGAAGCCTTATTTGCGGATAAAAAAGTCCGTGAATTGCCTATTTCGACCAAAAAGCTAAAACGCAGCCTTGCGGCCATTAGTCACAGTGTCAAATACCGCACCACCATTATGCCTGGCGCGGTACGATATGATAAAGACGGTCAACTGGACGGGGAAGTCACAGAATCGGATGTCGCCGATACGCTAAAACGCATACAAAGACTGGCTAAACAACTATCAGGAAGCGCATGACAAAAACAATCCATTCGCCGATTTCCGTTGAAGAAAAAAATCGTTGGTTAGGTAAGTTAGCGTTTGCCGCTTTAGTCGCGCTCAAATTGGCACAGTGGGATGGAAAAGCCGCCCGAAATGCCCAGACTGAAAATCTTTTCCTGCTTCGTTGGCTACAAACGGCCCTGAAACAAAAACGGTTTCACCGCTGTGTCGTCCATGATTTTGAATGGCTCATCAATCTGGGCCAACAACGGTTAATGACCTCAAAACTGAAATCTCGGTTAGAGTATTTATGGCGTTCCTGTTGTTGTGATGTTGCCAGCCAAAGTGACTTGTTTCGCTTAACCTACGCGACAGAGCTGCTTAAAGATTTGGGATGGGATAGTGTGGTACTCAGTGAAGAGCGCTGGCAAAAACTGATTGCAAAAAAGCCCGTTGTGACCGCAATCCCCACCTTCTATGTTACTGCCTCTGCTTTAACCACTGGATTCAGTGATGAGGGGAAGCAGATTAACTCGGTGGAGTTTTGGGTGCTTGGTGGTAAAGGGCAATTTAACGAAGTCATCAAACAACACCATCTTTGCGGCCAGTTCGATGAAAATTTGCCACACTATACGTTGTTGTTATCACGGTAGGATGTGAATGTAAGATCCGATAATGTACATCTGTCAGAGGAGTTAACCGTGACACTCATCATTACGCAATCCCTCGAACCACGGTTATGGAATGAAATGTAAACTGGATTTTGCACGTTAATGGTGGTCAGTTTTTCCTAATATCATGACCGTTTAGCCAATTGCGTAAACATTTTTCGTGATTTAATTGACATGAGAGCTTGGGCAGAAATGAATGTGATTTTTTATTTATCGTCCCTAAGTTCACTAATTCATTGAAATCGTATCATTAAATTCATTGAGTCAGTGGGCGAAAATGCAAATTAAACTTCACACGAACATTGAAAGCTGAAAAACAGACAGAAAATCGATTCTGCGTTATGATGCACATTCTTTAGTGAGGAGTGAGTGACTGAATAATGAAACCTAAGCACACGCCGACTGCACATGATGCGGCTTTTAAAGGGTTTATGACGCAGGTTGACAGCGCAAAGGACTTTTTCGACATTCACCTGCCTGAACACATCAAAGCGTTGTGTGATTTCAGTACGTTGGCACTGACAAATTCCTCGTTTATCGATAAACAGCTGCGCTCTCGCTTATCCGATGTGCTCTATTCGGTGCAAACAACGGAAGGTGAAGGGTACATCTACCTTCTCGTCGAGCACCAATCGACGCCGGATAAACTCATGGCTTGGCGTTTGATGCACTACGCTTTCTTGGCCATGAATCAACATCTTCAGCAAGGACATAAAAAGTTACCGCTAGTGGTGCCGGTTTTGTTTTATCACGGTGGGCGTTCGCCCTACCCCTATTCCCAATTGTGGACCGATTGTTTCCCGCTACCGGATATGGCCAATGAACTTTATACCCAGCCGTTCCCGTTGGTCGATGTGACGGTGATTGATGATAATGAGCTCGTTAATCATCGCAAAGTGGCCGTGATGGAGCTGGCGATGAAGCACAAATATTTGCGGGATGAATTTGACAAGGTTATCCCCCTATTGGCACAAGCGCTCAATCAACAGTATAATGATGATAACGACATCGTCACTATCCTCAATTACCTGTTCATTGCACTGGACTCCCCCAACTTTGAACATATTGTCCAGCAATTGAGTGACCAGGCAGAAAGGCACAAGGAGGCAATTATGAATATTGCACAACGCTTACAAGATAAAGGCGAGAAAATTGGCTGGGAAAAAGGCCTAGAGCAAGGCCGTGAAGAAGAACGACTGCGCGCACATCAGCGTCAATTGGATATGGCGCGTAATTTGCTTAAAAATGGGGTTAGCCTTGACCTTATTATTGAAAGTACTGGTTTAAGCCGTGAAGAGCTCATTTCCCTGCAGTAGTCTCACCCTATTCCTTTATCATTTTTGTGCTTAATGCAAACGTCGCTAACTCAATGAGTTTAGCGATGTTTTGCGCTTTTTCAATTTGATAAATGGCTACATCGATATGAACCCGAGTTTAGAGTATGGGAACGAGCCGCCTTTCTGAATTGATTATTCAATGTAGAGATGGTATTTACATGAAATACTTATCCAAGTTGAGCGGAAAATAGTTTTATTTATTATTTTGAACAAACTCTTTCAATTCATATTATTTTTTAAATCATTTAATAATTTTTTGAAGTCTCTATTTTTTTTATAACATTCTGAGTTAAATGTGTAATTAGGGGTTTTGTGCACATTTCCTCGAAATGAGCCATTTGAAATTTAATAATCCTTAAATTTCAATACATTGACTTTTTA
>NZ_JBSICC010000061.1:0-6942 GCF_058245955.1 Providencia sp. UF-224
GAACGCACAGAAAACTCGTTGCAGATTGCCTTTAAAACACAAATGAAATTGATTTACCGCCCCTCAGCAATTAAAGACGTGAACTTTGAAGAACAACAAAAAAAGCTGACATGGTCTAAATCGGGT
The DNA here is from genome assembly GCF_058245955.1 of Providencia sp. UF-224. Classification (NCBI taxonomy): domain Bacteria; kingdom Pseudomonadati; phylum Pseudomonadota; class Gammaproteobacteria; order Enterobacterales; family Morganellaceae; genus Providencia; species Providencia sp. UF-224. Next base: position 127 of record NZ_JBSICC010000061.1, read on the forward strand.
AACCAATTAACGGTGAATAACCCAACACCGTATTTTATGAATTTCCAAAGCATTACCTTTAATGGCAAAAAAGTGAGTAATGTGTCTTACGCTACCCCATTATCCAGTACAACCTTTGAGCTGAAGGATAGCGCCACCCACGGTACCGTGAAATGGGAAGTAATTAATGATTATGGCTCTGCCTCTGAGGCGTCTGAAGCAAAAATATAGCCCAAAAATTTTTAGGTTCTCAACATGAAAATAAATAAAATATGCCTTAGCCTATTCATTTATTTAGGCTATACAGTACCTTTGTACGCGGAAAACCCTACAGGTAATAATTCGGTAGAAGGAGGCGCGTATTTTGACCCCGACTTTTTAGAATTGCCAAATAAAGATGCAGTGGATTTAAGTCAATTTGAAAATAACCAACAATTGGCAGGAAGCTATTATGTCGATATTTATGTGAACACCAATTTAATTGGCGCAAAAAATTTAAAGTTCGATAAAAATAGCGACAATAAATTAGCGCCTTGTTTAACACTGGACGATTTAAAAAGTTTTGATATTAAAGTTGCAGATTATCCTGAATTAAATAATAGTCAAAATAACTGTGTTAATTTGGCTGCTATTCCCGATGCCAAAAGCAACTTTGATTTTGACTCTCAACGTTTATATTTAAGCATTCCACAAATCGCACTGGCGAAAAACCCGCGGGGTTACGTGGACTTAGCCGATATCGACAATGGGATCACCGCTCTGCTGCTTAATTACAGCTACAGCGGGTCGAAAAACCATGACCGCCAAGGCGGTGACGACACGACGTCAAACTACGTTAACCTGCGCCCGGGTATTAACATTGGGGCATGGCGCCTGCGCAACTACACCACATGGTCAAACAGCAGCGGGCAACCCAATAAATGGGACACCATTTACACCTATGCTTCCCGAGGGATCAATAGCCTAAAAAGCCAATTGATTTTAGGGGATAGCACATCGCCATCCCAAGTATTTGACAGCGTGCCATTTCGTGGGGCACAGCTCGCCACTGATGACGATATGTACCCCGAAAGTTTACGTGGTTATGCCCCCGTCGTACGCGGAATAGCACGCAGCAATGCACAAGTTACCATTCGCCAAAATGGGTATACCATCTACCAAACGGACGTGGCTGCGGGGCCGTTTGAAATCAGCGATCTGTACCCAACAGGGAGCAGCGGTGACTTGCATGTGACGATAAAAGAGTCGAACGGCAGCGAACAAGTACAAATTGTGCCGTTTGCGTCACTCCCTGTATTACAGCGCGAAGGGTATTTAGCCTATAGCGCCACCGCTGGGGAATACCGCTCATATGATAAAAGCGTGGATAAAACCAAATTTGGTCAATTTACACTGATTTATGGCTTACCCCATGGCACCACTGTTTTTGGCGGCAGTCAGTTAAGTGACGATTACCAATCCTACTCCATCGGGGCAGGAAAGAATTTGGGCGTATTAGGTGCCATTTCCATTGATGTCACCCAATCCCAAGCGAAGCTGCGCGATGACATTAAAAAGCGCGGGCAGTCTTATCGTTTTCGCTATAACAAAAATCTGAATGATATCGGCACCAATATTGCGCTCGCGGGTTACCGTTATTCCACTGAAGGGTTTTACAGCTTATCAGAAGTGTTCGATACCTTCCGTGACAACACTTACACCCCAACTATTGAGCGCCGCCGTAATCGTGGGGAAATCACATTGAGCCAAAACTTAGGGGATACCTATGGCTCCGTGTCCGCGGGTTTTATCAGTGAAGACTATTGGAACAGTGACCGAAAAACGCAGTCCGCAACACTGGGTTATAACAATAGCTGGCAGGGTATCAGTTACGGCATAAATTATACCTATAACAAGAACACCAGCAGCTATTCATACAGTGCGAACAGTAAAAAGCAGAGTGAAGATGACCATCAGTTCTCGCTTTCACTCAATATTCCGTTCAGTTTCTTCGAAGATACGGCTTATATCAATTTAAACAGCAATTACAGCAGTGAAGGTGCTCGTTCGGCCAGCGTGGGGGTTTCTGCCTCGCAACTGAATAACCGCTTAAATTGGGGCATGCAGCAAAGTGTAGCAAACCAAGGGCAAGGTGGATCGGGGAATGCTAATGCCTCTTACAAAGGGCGATATGGTGAAATATCCGGTGGAACAGGTTACAGCAAAAGTAACTACAACCTGTATTACGGTGTAAATGGCAGCCTCGTCGCACACTCTGGCGGGTTAGTGTTAGGCCAACAATTGGGTGAGACTGCGGCTATTGTGGAAATCCCTGATGCAGGGGATGTGCCAATTATGAACCAAGCGGGCGTGGTAACCAATAACCAAGGTTATGCGTTAATGCCATACGTGACGGCTTACCGTAAAAATACCGTGGATATTGATACCTCGGCGTTACCCAATAATACCGAAATGGAGTTAACCAGCCAAACCGTCGCACCAAGCCGAGGCGCTCTCGTCAAAGCCAGCTTTGCAGCGAATGTCGGTTACCGCGCGATTATGACGCTAACCTTTGCAGACGGAAAGCCAGTGCCATTTGGGGCACAGGCCATATTTAATAATAACAACCAATTAAATAGCCTTGTCGGTAATGACGGTGAAGTGTATTTATCCGGCTTAGCGGAAAGTGGGCAGTTTATTATTCAATATAACGAGAAACAACAATGCCAAGTAAATTATAACTTAGCAGGGATTTCGGATTATATGGGGTTATATAAAACTCAAGGAGTTTGTCAGTGAAAAAGAGACTCATAATAAAGATTTTTTTATTATCGTTAGGGTTATTTATTGTTAACAATAAAGCCAATGCCTATGATTGTTATAATGGACAACCTGTTCGTGCCGCATACATTAATGGAACAAATAAAATTGATGTTCCATTCGACAGTAATTTCACTGGTGATTTAAAGACAATAATAGCAACTTCAAGCGTACCTCTTGATATGTATGTAAATAATGACGGTAAAGATTATAATAGCCAATGTAAAAATATCTCTACTACAAATAGTAATATTGGGAATGTCTATTTTCAATATCTATATGCAAATGGTCAAACATCTCAATCACCTTTAAAAACAAATATATCAGGCGTTTCACAATATGTTAGATTTGTTGCAAATAATTGCCCAACATGCTCTTCATCCATTAATTTCCCTTATGTGGGCTATATCAATGGTACATATAATTCAATGCCTTGGGTTCCAGCATATTTCACCTTAACCTTAACACAAACTGGTAAGGTAACAAAATCTGGATATATTGATAGTGGATTAATTGCCACAAAAGGTAATCGTAATGCGGCGGCAGGCGCGGCTTATCATTTAAATACCACACTAACTATTCAACCTAACTCTATCTATATTAATGTGCTTAATTGCTCGTTAAATCAGAGTGTTTACAATATTAATTTAGGTGACTGGTACGATACTCAATTTAAAAATATTAGGAATACTAGTGATATGGTTGATATTCCAATTTCACTAAAATGTAACCCTGAGACAAACATCAATGTAACCGTGAAAAGTACCAATGGTTCGTCCTCTCCGACAGCAGGCTGGCTTAACATAGCCACCGAAGAAAATAGTGCAAAAGGTATCGCTGTACAGCTACTCGATAACAATAATAACCCAATAACGTTGGATAAAAAATTTAATCAAGCAAAATCAGTTTCAGAAGGCGATTATATTTTCAATTGGAAAGCCCGTTATATTAAAACAGCAGATAAGATCACACCAGGCTCTGCAAATGCCTCAGCCACTGTTAATATTCGTTATGAATAGGATTAAATAATGAAAAATTTAATTAACATCTTATTGATAATAAATAGTTTACTCACGAGTTTTTATACATACGCTGAAGATAATGTCATATTAAATTTCACCGGCAATATTAAAGCGGCCACCTGTAATATTTCTGGCGGTAACAATATTGACATTGATTTAAAGCGTTTGCCCATTGATGTTTTTAATGGTGCACAAACAGGTTCTACTTGGAATACGTTTAATATTAACTTAAATAACTGCTCGGCATTTGTGAACCAAATCAAACTGACCTTTACAGGTACGGCGGAAACTGGGGATGCCACCAGTAGTTTATATAAAAACTTAGGTACTGCAAAAAATGTCGCCGTGCAATTACAAAGTGATGATGGGGCAACGCCCTTAGGCAATTTAAAAGTTTTACAGGTACCACTTAATGGGCAATCAGATATTGCGATTCCATTGCGTACCCGTGCTTACAGCGCCGTGGGCAATGTGGTTCCGGGGTCAATTTTAGCCAATATTACCGCCACCATTACCTATTTATAAGAAAAGGAAAGAGATAGTGAAAAAAATCGCGCTTTCATTATTGTTGATATCTGGCCCCCTGTTTGCCGCCGACCAACAAATTTCAATCAATGTTCATGGTTATGTTACGGCAATGCCTTGTGAACTCGAAACCACAAACTACGTTATTGACCTGAAAAAAATTAATATCTGGAATATTCGGGATAGCCAACAATCCCCATGGGTGGATTTTTCGGTAAAATTAAAAAACTGCCCTGTTGCTACTAAAGAAGCCATTATGACCTTATCAGGTACGCCAGATACCACTATGCCAGACTATTTTATTAATAATGGTGCAGCAAAAAATGTGGCATTAAATTTAACCGATAGGACCAATAAAACCACTATCAAAGATGGCTCTAAAATCACTATTCCTGTGAACAGCCAAACTCGCAGTGTGGAGTTTCCATTTTCTGCTCGTGTAGCGGGTTATGGCAGTGGTATGGAGCCCGGTTCATTTCGTAGCCATTTAGAGTTTAATTTTATCTACCATTAATTATTAATCGTAGTTTTAATATCCATTTAATTTTGATGTTCATTTAAAGATATATAATCTGTAGTCTGATCAATAAATTCATCAATATTTAAATTGATTTATTATCACTACTGTATATTAATAAACACCTAAATTTATATTTACGCCAACTAAGTAAATATAACTAAATAGCACCAATATATCAGGAGTTAGATTATGCCTCGTTGTTATCCTGTATCTGAAGTCATTGGTCATAAAATAAGAACATTAAGAAAAGAACAAGGACTTTCATTAATTAATGTTGCTCAAGAAATCGGCATTAGTGAACAACAGCAACTACGTTATGAGAAAGGTATTAATCGCATTTCGATTGACAGATTAAAGCAATATTCTGATTTTTTCGAAGTCAATATAATTTTATTTTTTCATTTTAGTGAACATGATAAAGAAAAGATAAAAAATATAGTTACTAATAAATTCTAAACTTATTTTCCGTCTGAACAACAAACAAATTAATCACATCAGGTAAGAACAGTTAATGAATAAAAAAACATCAAAAGTTATTGGCACTAAGATCCGCTTACTACGAAAAAACCACCAAATGAGTATTCAAGAGTTAAGTCAGCGATTAGGGATCAGCCAACAGCACCAATCACGTCATGAACTGGGGGAAATACGCATTCATGTTGATACGTTATTTCGTATTGCTGAAATCTTTGAGGTCAGCGTAGAAGAGCTCATGTCTGATTTTATCCCTCCGCCTGAAGAGCAAAGCCCTAAGTGCCAGTTCATCAATAAACAACTTATTGAAGCAGAGCTATTATTATCGCCTGAACCGCACTACTTCCTCTACAAATAGGTTAATTTCTCTTTATGATTAAAACCTAAAAATTAACGACTAAAATAAACATCTTCTATATCGTGATTTTTTTATTCTATAACCGTAATTATTTTTAGCAATAACGAAGATGTTTTTATAAAAACAATGTAATTAGACTATACTATTTTGAGCAACCATTTCAGATATTACAATATCAATTATTGATTTTCGTTATTTAGCTCGCTTTTCAAACAAAACCAAAATTTAACTTAAGATTAAAAACCCAAAAATCACATTATGCGAGAGGAATAAAATTTAAAAATCACGCTAAAATTATTACTGGGTTTTTATTTTTATTTAACTTTAGTAAATCATTAATGAAAAAATAAAATCATTCGATTTCATAATATAATTTCATTTCCTAACACATAATGTGTTTTCTGTTATAAAAAAACCAAAAATATAATTAAACCATTATTTAACACTATTTATTCGTTGACTTGTTTATTTGAAAAAATAACCACAAAATACTCTCCAATTGAGTACGCGGATATTTATCCCGCTCTCAATAACATCAAATAAAATATCTTCCTTGGAGAGTCATGAATGAAAAAGAATATCATCGCAACGTTAATTGCAGCGTCATCTATTTTTGCTATTAATAATGCATTGGCCGCTGACGGTACTATCGATTTTACTGGTGAAATCACAGATCAAGCATGTGAATTAGCCGCTGGTTCTGATGCATTAAAAGTAAACTTAGGGAAAGTCTCTAAAACTGCATTACCAAGCGCAGGAAGCACTGCCGCTGCCACGAAATTCACCATCAAATTAATTAACTGCCCAGCAACCGTCACGACTGCGTCAGTAAAATTCGATGCAGACTCCTATTTAGGTGATGACACCGTCATCAAGCTGAAAGAAGACGCTGGTGTAGCAACAGGTGTAGGTATCCAAATTACCGATGACCTGAATGAAATTGTCCCATTGTTTACTGCCTCTAAAAACTACCCATTGCAGCAAAATGTGGAAAATAACTTAGATTTTAGAGCGCGTTATATTGCTAAGTCTGACACAGTGACTACGGGTCCAGCTAACGGCACAGCAACGTTCACAATCAATTATAACTAATTGGACTTTAAGGTTTAAACGGACTTAAACCTTATTCCTGTATTACT
>NZ_JBSICC010000062.1:0-4533 GCF_058245955.1 Providencia sp. UF-224
AGTTTTACCGTGGTCAACGTGGCCGATAGTACCAACGTTAACGTGCGGTTTTGAACGTTCAAATTTTTCTTTAGACATTAGATTGTCCCTCTAAGACACGGAATCGGTGGTTAAACCACATCAACCAAGCAAGAAATTATTTCGCTTGTTTTTTTCAGGAGACAAATCAGGGAGATAATTGAGAACATGAGGGAAGTGGTGCTGATAGGCAGATTCGAACTGCCGACCTCACCCTTACCAAGGGTGTGCTCTACCAACTGAGCCATATCAGCACATCTTGGAGCGGGCAGCGGGAATCGAACCCGCATCATCAGCTTGGAAGGCTGAGGTAATAGCCATTATACGATGCCCGCAATGAACTCGGCTACCTGAGTTATCAGCTGTAAAACTGTTCCTTAAAGTTTCCTAAAGGAAAGCTTCTTGGAGATGGTGGTGGGAGAAGGATTCGAACCTTCGAAGTCTGTGACGGCAGATTTACAGTCTGCTCCCTTTGGCCGCTTGGGTATCCCACCTATCCAAATTTTTAATGGTGCCGGCACCAAGAGTCGAACTCGGGACCTACTGATTACAAGTCAGTTGCTCTACCAACTGAGCTATGCCGGCATCAAGTGCTGCGCATTCTAGGAAGAGTGAGCGCATGTTGCAACAAAAAAATTTAATTTTTTGTTCGTTTGCTTATATTTTGTTCGACTTTTGCAATTTTGTTGATTTTTTAACTATTTTAAGATTAAAACATCAACAACAGCCATTAACTATAATCCATAATTCTTTCATCAGTAAAGCCCGATAATCGACCCAAAACATTTTAAATGTCATTATTTAGTCTCTATCACAGTTTTAGCGCTCTGATTAATCGGTTATTTTCCCAGCAAAAATGAATGTTTTTTTTATGTAATTCAAAAAAAATTCACAAATATTATAAAAAAACCTACGCCTCCCCCCCATCACTCGCTATGATGCTAGCAAATTTTTTGGATACGGGTGTTTAGGCAACCTGTCCAACCTGCACAAAATAGGCAGATGTTGGTTTATGAAAAAGAACGAAAATTTTATTACTACGCCATATTTAGAGTTTGATAGAGAGCATTGGGCAACATTACGTGATTCCGTCCCTTTGACACTAACATCCAGCGAGCTTCTCGAGTTAAAAGGGATTAACGAAGAACTTTCAATGGAAGATGTTATTGAAATTTATCTACCTTTATCGCGCTTATTGAATTTTTATATTAGTTCTAACTTACGTCGTCAGGCTGTCCTAGAGCAGTTTTTAGGAACTAATGAAGCAAAAGTACCTTATATCATCGGTATTGCTGGTAGCGTCGCTGTAGGCAAGAGTACAACAGCACGTTTGTTACAAGCTCTGCTAACCCGTTGGCCTGAACACCGTAAAGTTGATTTAATTACGACAGATGGCTTTCTTCATCCGAACCAAGTATTAAAGGATCGGAATATTATGAAGAAAAAAGGTTTTCCACAGTCTTATGATATGAGAAAGCTGGTTAACTTTGTCTCTCAAATTAAATCAGGCGCTCGAAATGTGCGTGCTCCAGTCTATTCCCATTTAACCTACGATATTGTTCCTGACCAAGAACAAATTATTGATCAACCAGACATTTTGATTCTTGAAGGGCTTAATGTCTTACAGAGCGACATGGATTACCCACAAGATCCACACCATGTATTTGTCTCTGACTTTGTTGATTTCTCAATTTATGTCGATGCTGCACCTGCTTTGTTAAAACAGTGGTATATCGGTCGTTTTCTTAAGTTTAGGCAAGGTGCATTCTCCGACCCTGATTCATATTTTCATAGTTATTCAAAGTTGAGTGAAGAGGAAGCGGTCAGTATTGCTGGTTCTATTTGGGATGAAATAAATGGGCTAAATCTTGAAGAGAATATTTTGCCAACCAAGGAACGAGCAAGTTTAATAATGACTAAAGGTGAAAACCACTCAATCCAAAATGTCAGACTAAGAAAGTAAACATTATATTGGCCGAATAGTTTTCGGCCAATTATATATTACTCGTTTGGCCGCAATGATATTTCACCGCCAATATAAGGAATTATTTCCCCATTATCTTTTTGTAATAACAAGGCACCTTGGTCATTAATCCCACGTTCCACGCCAGAGATTACATCATTACCAATCAATAACTTAACATTCCTATTTAAGAAATTATCAAGTTTAAACCATCTATCTAAGAATGGTTTTAACCCCTCTTTCTCAAATAAAACCAATGAATCTTTTAGCGCTTGAATAATATTAGCCGATAATTCATTGCGTTCTATATCTTCAACTTCGTCTCTCAATGATGCCCACTCTTGTGTTATTGTATTTGTATTTTCAATATTGGTTTTACTCATTCCAATATTAATACCGATACCAATAATAATATGAGCGGCATCACCTGTTTTACCTGTTAATTCAACCAAAATACCCGCAAGTTTTTTATCATTCATATACAAGTCATTTGGCCATTTTACTTTTACTTTTTCTTTACTTATTTTATTTAAAGTTTCTGCAATCACGATTCCAACGACGAGACTCAAACCAACCGCAGCTGCGGGGCCTTGGTCTAACTTCCAATACATAGATAAATACAAATTACAGCCAAAGGGAGAGATCCATTGGCGACCTCTTCTGCCGCGACCTGCACTTTGATATTCAGCAAGGCAAGTATCCCCTGATATTAAGCTTGGAATACGTTCAAGCATGTATTGATTCGTAGAATCAATGACAGGTTCCACAATGATATTGACGTCTTTAACGTGTTGTTTGATACTATCTTTATTCAGTAAGTTTATTTGGTAAGGCAGCTTATATCCCTTACTCGTCACTGTTTCGATACTCAAGCCCCATGAACGCAATGTTTTTATATGCTTATTGATCGCAGCTCGACTCATGCCAAGCTTTTCACCAAGCTGTTCACCAGAGTGTATTTGAGCATCCGCTAAAATATCTATTAGCTGTAAAGGAATTGATGTCTCTTTCATTGAATATAATCCATTGCGTTAACCTCGCCATGACGGCCAATAAATCGAACTTCTGGCTCCAAAATGATATCAAAGCGCTTAGCAACTGTTTGGCTAACATATTTTGCTAGGTTAACAACATCAAGTCCTGTCGCTCTATGTTTATTAATTAAAACAAGTGCCTGCTGAGTATGAACTGCAGCCCCACCTATTTCATGTCCTTTCAAGCCACACTGGTCAATAAGCCAGCCAGCCGCCAATTTAACACTACCATCAGATTGGGTATATTGGGGGCAACTTGGATTTTTTTGCTTAATTTTTGCCGCTTTTTCAGCCGAAATAACTGGGTTTTTAAAGAAGCTCCCTGCATTGCCAGTTACTGTAGGGTCAGGTAACTTGCTTCTACGAGTTTGACAGACTGCATCAAAAACCTGCTTAGGTGTTACTGTTTCAGGATTAAATTGTGTTAAGTCACCGTAGGTAAGTTTAGGCTGCCATTTTTTGGCGAATTTCAACCCCACGCTAACAATCGCATAGCCATGCTGATACTTGTGTTTAAAAATACTGTCGCGATAGCCAAATTGGCATTCACTCGCCGCAATACGTGTTTCTTGATTGGCATCAAGTGACAGAATGTCTACATAATCACAAATATCTTTCAGCTCAATACCATAAGCGCCGATATTTTGAATGGGTGCGGATCCCGCACATCCAGGGATTAAAGCAAGATTCTCCGCACCATGGATGCCTTGTTGCAGTAATGCTTCCAGAAGCTGGTGCCAACTTTCACCGGCTTGAACGTGCACATACCAATAGTCATCACACTCAGTAATTTCAATTCCTTTTAACTGATTAACGATAACAACCCCTTCAAAATCCTCTACAAATAAAACATTACTACCTCCACCAAGTAGCAATATAGGCAGATTATTATTTTTCGCTTTAAGCCATTGTTGCTGGAGTGATTGTTTATTCTCTACTATAAAAACTGACAATGCTTTTGCATCAATACCAAAGCTATTGAATGGTTTGAGTTCAGAAGTTGGGTTCATTACTACCTTCAGGGAAAATATAACGATAATGAAGTAAGTCTATCAGCCAGACTTAATCGTGGGTAGCAAGAATAATAAAATAAGATAATTTCAGACTTATTATGGGTGGTTTTATTTGTTTTTTACAAATACTGAAAAGCAAAAAGCCACCCAATGGGTGGCTTCTTATATTTAAAACCTAGCAGTTCCCTACTCTCACATGGGGAGACCCCACACTACCATCGGCGCTACGGCGTTTCACTACTGAGTTCGGCATGGGGTCAGGTGGGACCACCGCGCTATTGCCGCTAGGTAAATTCTTTTTAAATGCCGATTATATGGTGCTGATACCCAGATTCGAACTGGGGACCTCACCCTTACCAAGGGTGTGCTCTACCAACTGAGCCATATCAGCAATATGGTGCGGTCAGTTAGTACTGACACAACCTTTAAATTTAATGTCTGGCAGTTCCCTACTCTCACATGGGGAGACCCCACACTACCATCGGCGCTACGGCGTTTCACTGCT
>NZ_JBSICC010000063.1:0-3895 GCF_058245955.1 Providencia sp. UF-224
GGGGTTTTGTGCACATTTCCTCGAAATGAGCCATTTGAAATTTAATAATCCTTAAATTTCAATACATTGACTTTTTATTTATGCTATCTTCTCGTCTTCCAGTATTTTATAAACAGTAGAGCGTGCAATGTTCAATTGACGAGCTATTTCAGTAGCTCCTATACCTTGCTGATGAAGCATCTGTACTCTATTTCTATCAATACTTCGTCTGCGGCCAAATCGGATACCTTTTTGCTTTGCTTCTTGTCTGCCTTCATTAGTGCGCTCTAAAATTCGCCTACGCTCTGCTTGAGCCACTGCAGAAAGTATAGTGACAACCATCTTTCCCATTTCCCCATCAGTACTGATCCCATCATCTAAGAATCTGATAACAACATGTAAAGAATCAAATTCTTTTATCAGTTGGATCATGTCCGCGGTATCGCGGCCCAAGCGGTCTAACTTTGTTACCAAAATTATATCGCCATCCTCAACTTTCATTCGTAATAAATTCAATCCCTCTCTATCTGTTGAACTACCCGATGACTTATCCGTAAAAATACGATTGGTTTTAACGCCTGCATCTTTAAGTGCCTTGATCTGAATATCAAGAGATTGTTGGCTTGTTGAGACCCTTGCATAACCAAAAAGTCGCATAAAAGTGTACCTTAAATCGAATGTTAGACAGTTCATGTCCATTATCCCAAAATATCGACTTAATAGACACCTAAATAGTACTGTTTTATGATGTCTGATAAATTGTAATATTTTAGACACCGTAAAACATGTTACATAATTAACATATGGAGATGATTATGCAAAATAAGAAAAAGAGAATTAAAATTTTAACTAATAGTGAAGTTAATGAGTTGTATCAGAGCCCTATTTTCAATTCATCTGAAAGAGAAGAGTATTTTTCATTAGATAAAGAATTACGAAAAATGATAAACAGTATATCAAAAACTGAAAATAGAATATACCTTATATTAATCATCGGCTATTTCAGATATAAACCAGTAATTCCCGACATTTCGTCAGTTAAAATAAAAAAAGATATTAAGTATATAACTCAAGCATATTATCCTAAATTCCAACATTACTCCAATATAAATATATCAAAAAGAACAAAATCACGATTGATAAATAAAATGCTTTCAATTCATGGTTTCAAATATTTAGATGCAGAGTTAAAAGATTCATTAATCAGTAGGTTAAAGGATGTAGCAACTATTTGTATAGACCCTAAATACCTTCTTGATGAATTATTAGCATTTTTAAACCAAAAAAGAATTGTATTACCCGGCTACAGTACGGTTCAGGATTTAATTTCAGAAGTATTAAGCAGTGAACGATTGCGTATTTCTGATATTATTTCAAGTCGTATGACTGACATAACTGCTGATAAAATCAACGCATTACTGCAAGATGAGGGAAAATTAAATGAGATCAGAGGGTATAACGGAAATGCAAAAAATTTTTCCCCATCAGAAATAGACAAAGAATTATCTACTCATCATGTAATTAGTGATATTTATTATGAAATTAAAGCTATAATTAATTCATTAGGTATTTCTTCAGGAAATATGAGTTATTATGCGAATATAGTAAAGCACAGTACAGCATTCAGTCTTAAGCGATATCCGAAATGGCAAGGATTTCTTTATCTTTGTTGTTATTTATATTTCAGATATAGAGAAATTAATGACAAAGTAATTACATCATTTCGCTATTTAATCAGAAAACACTATGAGATATCTGTTTTCTCTGCAAAAAAACGTTTAACTGATGAAATAGATCTAATCAATAAGAAAATGAAATTTGCTAGTGATGTATTTAATTGCTTTATTGATAAAAGCCTTGAGGATTCAACTCCTTTTGGCGAAATACGTAAAAAAGTATTCTCTCTCATACCTGAAAGAGATTTATATCTTGTTAGTCAATTTTTTAATAAGAAACAAATGGATGTAACAGAGTATCAATGGCAATACATAGACAATAATCATCACAAAGTAGCAAACTCTATCAGAAAGCTATTTATGGCTATTGATATCGTCTATGATGAAAAAAATACCGCCATAGGAAGACAGATACAGACAACACGTGGTGAACTAAACCAAAGGGGTATATTAAATTCAGTAGATCAAAGGGTTATTCGCTCGGCGGAGAAAAAATACATTGTTAGTGAAGGAGTTGTTAATACGGATCGGTTCGAGTTTCATATGTATAAGAGAATCTCTAACCTCCTAGAAAATGGAGATATTTATTCGTCTGAAAGTGAAAAAAACAAACGGCTGGAAGATGATTTGATTGATATGGATATATGGGAAATAAATAAAACTGTTTTGATAGAGAAAACAGGATTGAAAAGACTGGCTGTGCCGATAAATGAAACTTTGTTAGAATTAGAGTCAAAACTTAATTATCAGTTAAAAATTGTTGGAGGAAATATAAATTCAGATGCTAATGAATTTGTAAAAAAACAACCTAAATCAAATAAGTTACAATGGAGTCTAGCTAATAAAAAATGGAAAACTAGCATTGATAATCCAATTTATAAACAGATTAAAAATATAGGCATTGTGGATGTTATGAAATTTGTTAATACCGAAACAAATTTTTTATCTGAGTTTAAATCGATCTCATCAAGAAAAAATAATTTGGAAGCAGACCACAACGATCTTCTTGCCTGTATATTTGGTAATGGTGCAAATTATGGAATACATAAAATGGCTAATGCTTCAGATAGAAGTATCAATATGCTCAGAGGAGTAAATGATAAATACATAAGGCCTGAAATAACTGGGTTAGCTAATGATGCTATTTCTGATGCTATATCAACCTTACCCATATTTAAATACTGGACAATAAATGAGAGTTCACCATTTGGTAGTGTTGATGGACAAAAGCACTCATGCAGAATCAATACATTTAAAACACGATTTTCATCCAAATATTTTCGAAAGGGTAAAGGGGTTTCTGCGATGACTCTGGTATCAAATCATGTGCCATTAGCAACAGAGATCATATCACCGAATGAGTATGAAGGGCATTTTGCATTTGATTTACTCTATAATAATACCAGTGAAATTAAGCCAAAATCTTTAGCCTCTGATAACCACGGAGTTAATAACGTAAACTTTGCTATTCTCGATATTTTTGATTATCAATTTTCCCCACGTTATGCGAAATTTAAAAATGTGTTTAATAGTTTATTCGAGGTTGAATTGGTTAATGAAGAATTAGTAATTGCATTAAGAAAATCGATTAATAATAAATTGATTATTTCAGAATGGAATAACATACAACATATTATTTGTTCGCTTAGCCGAAAGACAACGCAGCAAAGTACAATTATAAAAAAGTTATCTAATACAAAAAGAAAAAGTAAAACGCTAGAAGCTCTTAGGGAATATGATAGATTAATAAAGTGTATTTATGTACTAAATTACGTAGATGATAAAACATTGAGACAGTTTGTTCATCAGGCATTAAATCGAGGGGAAGCCTACCATCAGCTAAGAAGAGCTATAGCTTCAGTCAATGGTAATCAATTTCGTGGAGGCAGTGATTATCAGATCGACCAATGGAATGATTGTGCTAGGTTGATAGCAAATTGTATTATTTATTACAATGCAGCAATTTTATCAGGGTTAGTTGAAAAGTGTGAAAAGGAAAGTAATAAAGAGGCGATTGATATGTTAGCTAACTTATCACCCGTTGCTTGGGGACATATCCTGTTAGGGGGAAACTATTCTTTTGAAGATCAGGCTATACTAACTGATTTGAATGAAATTTTAGAAGATATCGACCCATTGAATGAAGAATACGATGATATAACTTAAAAAGCTAATAATTTGATAATTAAAGTAATATTTTAATACGGTGGCACATTTCGAGGAAATGTGCACAACCCCCC
>NZ_JBSICC010000064.1:0-3591 GCF_058245955.1 Providencia sp. UF-224
ATAACGCGCAATAATCAGACTGGAGACACTGCCCTGAAAAGGGCAGTGTGAAATATCATGACAACTATTCCAAATCACTTAGCCCTTGTTCCCTTTAATGACCGTCAATATGCCGCGGCAAAAGCCATCCTTTTTGTCGAAGATAAAATACAAAAAGGGCAACACCAAAAGCGTTATCCCTATGCGTGTGCGTTAATTCGCTTTTTTACGGGCAATAAAGGGGCTATCACCGCGAAAGATTTGCACTATACGTTGGTTTTAGCTTTTGATGACAAGCGCGAAATGCCGTCAAAAAATCGCTATCTTGCGGCTTTAGATACGTTTGTTCAGTCCCGTGGATATTTTTGTCCGTTGCCGTTATGCGATCATCATGTGCGTGATTTTTTTCCTGAGCTGGATTACCGTGACCGTGAACGGCAGGGGCGAAAAATTCAATCTCACGTGCATGTCGTGAGCCGTGCTCGACAAAAAGAACAGATTAAAGCGCAGCAACAGTATCAAAATCGATTAGCGCAAGCCGAAATTGAGTTAGCCTTTATTACCCCCAGTGAATTTAAATCGTGGTACAACCGGTTTAATCATGATGGGATTGAAGAATATGATTTGATTGAGTTACTCGTGAACTGGACGACACGATTTAGGCATTTAAACTTGCGAAAATACCTTGATTTTGCCCCGTTATGGTCGGCACTTTTGGATTTTAATGATGAAATTGATAATCGATCATACGGTGAACAATTACTGGATCGTTATGCCATACCGAATAAGTTAACGGATCAAAAGGGCGTTGACGATGAATGAATGGAATGTGGTTTTGCTCGAAACTGAAGACAGTTTGGTGCTAATGATGCGCGGCGAGCAGTCAAAAGAAACGGTCATTAACTCGGCAATTGCGGCAAATGAAATTTCACAGAGTGACAGTGTCACATGGTTAGCCTGTGAAGATATAAATGTGGGGTATTACAAGGCTGTGCCTAGAGAAGGGTATGCCACCTATTATTATCCCGTTAATCAGGATGTTAAAGGGGCATTTTTAGCGACCTGTCTAGTCTTATTATGAAAATGACGATATACCGCGCGTTGCAAGAAAATGTTCGGGATTCTCCCGAACATTTTCTTGTTGAGCTTAAGATATGGTTAGCAAAAGAAAGTCAGTGTTTCGGTGTAAAACCAGTAAATGTTGTTAAAAAAAGATTGAGTTTTACTGAGCGAGTGATTTAGTCAGTTCAACTTTAAGTATAGTAACAATGAGTTGAAATTTTTATCATAAAAATGCAATAAACCTTATGGGTTCCTACGGCAGCTCGACGTTCTCGAGCTGTCACCTACACTCCAACGCCATTCGTTTTACGAATGGGTTTCCGCAGAGCCGCAAGCGTCTCTGTCCTTCGGATAGCAAGCGAAACCTAACTGCGGCATTTCGTGCTTCGCACGGCCGTTAAAGACGCCACGCGTTGCGTGTCGGCCGAATTCATCCTTATCTACAGGTTTTTATCTCTCTGTAAGTACTTCCGCTCGGCTTAAACATAGCCTCAAGTCGTCATCCAGCAAGGGTAAAATGAACTCCAGCAAAATTCTTGTCGCTGCGCTTTCCAACAATTTTGCTTCCGCCCTTGCTTCCTTCCTCGTCTCAGCTATGCACGCCCTTGCCGCGACTGAACTGACAGTAAGATGAATTAACACTTTCAAAGAGAACTACGAGGCCATCGGTGAACGTCAACACCGCCACGCCAAAACCTCCAGAAAGATGAGTTAAAAGCCAAGACGAGGGATAAACAATGACTAAAACAACATTCGATATGGAAAACTGGAAACGCATTTGTAAAGCGCTCCGCCACAAAGCCGTCATGAATTGTGGCGGAACGGAAACAGTATATGAATCGATTTTTACCTGCGAAATTGATCGCGAAGTCGCTCAGTTACCTGAATCTCAACGCGCCGAGGCGGTGATCATTGCACGTGAAAAGTTTGGGTATTTAACATCGACGGAAGTGGATCACCTCAAACAAGCGAATTTAGCAGAAGGGTTTTGCACTCATGGACTTGATAAAAATTGCTGCCCGTTAGGCTGTGGGGATTTATAACATGCAGAAAAATAACGTTAAAAGCCCAACGCAAAAATCCATAGAAAGCTGGAATAAACGAAAAAACGTACTGATTGAACGTTTACTGAATAAATGTGCGGAAATTAGACGAATTCATACACCAATAACCCACAAAAAGGAGGACGCAAAACTTGATAGAGCATTAATCCGATTTGCCAAAATTAAAGCCGAACTGGATACGCACCATTGGCAAGCGAATAAACGGACAGATCCAAAGGTGTTATCCATTTGGAAACTTACCCGAGCCTATATCTTGGACACACTGGACAATTTAGACCGAACACGGTGCCAGAAATTGGAGCGGGAATATCAAAACCATGTTTTAACCCTCAATCACCAATAAGGAGATTTTTATGTATCACGCATTAGAGCAGTACGAAACAGACAGTTACCAAGAAACGCAAAGCGCGGAAATGATGTACTGGATAGGACGCGAACACGCTGCCAAAACTACCGCGACAGAAATTACCTTAATGGAATTTATGGATGCGTTATCGGTTATGCCCCCACTGGATTGGCAAGGTAATAACAATACAGAGTCATTTAAATTGCAAGAAATGGTACTGGGGAACGTGACTGACATTTTTGTCAAAGTGGACGGACGTTATTTCACGTTTCGAGATGTATCAACGTTATCTCACGCGCAAATTGTATCGCGTGTGCGTTGTGCTGGATTAGTGGCACAACAATAAAAAAAGCAGGCTTTCGCCTGCTTAATCCGTGCCTTGAATGACTTTAGCGAGGAACTCAAGGCATATCACCAACTCAAAGGAGAAACTCCGATGAACACAAATATCATGGCATACGCTGCCAACCCTGTAAAGCCCCAAATGTCCGCCCTGTCAAAACGTCGGGTCGTGCGTCACGATATTGCCATAAGTGATATTGAGCCGACCTATCGGGCAATGGCGCGACATATCGACAAACAACTTAAACGCAAACAGCCTGTTCGCATCCCTGCAATGAATAACCAGTGTTTGGGGCAACTTTTGCGCTGTTTAGAACTGCGTAAATCGTGGATTTAAGTTAATTCACTGCCCCTGTTTTTCAGGGGCAGTTTTGGAGCGTCGGTATGTCTCAATTGAGTTTTTTTGATGTGGATTTAAGCCAACCCGCGAAAGTAGCCAGTCCTATTATCTCAGGTTCGCTCAGTAAGATAGACACAAAGACAGACAAAACAGTCGAGAAAGCAAACCTAACCACGGTTAACGCCAAATCAAAGCGCGATTTTTACAAGGAATTTATTCAATTATTTAATCAAACGGCACGTTATCACAGTCGCTTAGACGTGTTTCGAGATTTTATTCATGTTGCCGCGATTTCATTAGAAAACAGCGTGAAACAATGTCCTGAGTTGGAACAAACTTACTTTGACGTGATTGCGCGTTATGAAAGAGCCGATTTGGATTTATTCGCCAAACTAATGGCAATTTGTGTTAATGCCTTAGACAGTCAAGCGACTGATTTTTTAGGGGAACTCTTTATG
>NZ_JBSICC010000065.1:0-3221 GCF_058245955.1 Providencia sp. UF-224
CGTGCGGATTTATGCGCGTTATCGCGTCCATTACTCTCTGACCCTGCGTGGCTGTTGCATGAGTGTGCCCGCCATGGCTGGGACGTGACATGGCCAGCGCCGTACGAATACGGGCGTCAACAACTGTTACAGCAAGTCAAATCCAACGGGCGCTAGTCGCCCTGTGAATGAGGAGAACGAGCCGATGAACCAGAAATCCCATGACCAATACCGCGAAAGTATTGCAGGGCGCGCGGATGTCGCCGACACCCCAGAACTTGTGGCGTATTACCAAGAGCTCGCGGATTTGAAAACCGGGGCACTGTGGACGGTAGCCAACAAGATTGAGCCGTGGCAGCCGCAGTCGTCTTCGGTACCAGTGTTATGGCGCTACCGTGACTTGCGTGAGCACGTATTACGTTCGGTAGAGCTGGTCACCCCCGAAAAAGCGGGTCGCCGGGTGGTGTATCTCAATAACCCGGGTCGCCAAGATGTGGCGGCGGCCGTGGGTTGGTTGTACTCCGGCTTGCAAGTGATGCACCCGGGGGAAGCCGCCTCGGCCCATGCGCACTCGTCTTCAGCGCTGCGCTTTATTATGGAAGGGTGTGGGGCGTACACCATCGTGGAAGGGCAAAAAATGATGCTCGAAGCGAATGACTTTGTGTTAACCCCAAATGGCACATGGCATGAACACGGCGTGGCGGACGATGGCTTGCCGTGCATTTGGCAGGATGGGTTAGATATCCCGCTGGTCAATGCGCTGGAAGCGGGGTTCTACAAAGTCCACCCTGACTTACACCAAGCTCACACTCACCCCATTGATTACCCTGTTGGGATGTGGGGTGGCACGGCGCTGCGCCCGCACGATATCGGTTGGGATAAACCCTATTCGCCGCTGTTTAAATACCAGTGGGGGCCAACGTATGAGGCACTGCGTCGCGCGGCGAAGGTGGCCGACGGTTCGGTGTTTGATGATGTGCTGATGCATTACACCAACCCCATCACTGGCGGGCACGTGATGCCGACCATCGGTGCGAGCATGCAATTGCTGCGTCCGGGGTTTGTGGGCAAAGCCCATCGTCACACGGGCAGCTTTATTTACCAAGTGGCAAAAGGCCACGGGTATTCAATTATCAACGGGCAACGTTTTGATTGGCAAGAACGTGACATTTTCTGTGTGCCATCGTGGATGTTCCATGAGCACGTGAACACATCGCAAACGGACGATGCGTGCCTGTTCTGCTTTAACGACTTACCGGTGATGCAGTCACTGGGTCTGTATTACGAAGAGGCTTTGGTGGACAACGACGGCCACCAAACCGTGACCGGCTAGAAGGTGAAATCCGGGGGCAAGCAGCGTGCCAGACACCCTCGATAACCTTGCGCTACCGAATTGATTTTATGTGTTTATTTGACTTTTTATTGATTTCGATTAACCGATTTTACGTGAAACAGGCTGACAGCGAGGCGCTGTGAGCTGAGGAGAAAACACCATGCGCTTAATAACTTACCGTTCTGATGTGACCGCCGCGGCCCGTTTGGGCGCCATTGTTGACCACCAAGTGGTGGACTTGGCTCGCCTTGCCGAAGAGCAAGGGCAGTATTTACCAGATAACATGTTGGACTTTATCGATTTAGGGCCACAAGGGGTGCGCGCGGGGACTGAGCTGCTCAATGGCTACGACGGGCAATTCCCGGCGGGAACCGCATGGCCGGTACAAAACGTGAAAATCTTGGCGCCTATTCCGCGTCCGCGTAAAAACATCTTTGGTATTGGGTTGAACTACGTTGAACACGTGGCGGAATCCAGCCGTACTTTGGACACGTCCAAAGAGCTGCCGAAAGAGCCCGTTATTTTCTCCAAGCCACCGACCACAGTGATTGGCCCCGGGGATGCGATTGAACATAATGCCCAAATTACTCAGCAGTTGGATTGGGAAGTGGAACTGGCGGTGATTATGGGCACGCGTGCCAAAGGGGTGGCGGCGAAAGACGCGTTAAATTACGTCTTTGGCTACAGTTTGATGATTGACATGAGCGCCCGTGACTGCCGCCGTGCGGGGCAATGGATTTACTCCAAAGGGCAAGACACCTACGCCCCGTTTGGCCCGTGCATTGTGACGGCGGATGAAATCCCTGACCCGCACACGTTGGATTTAAGCTTGAAGGTCAACGGGGTCACCAAGCAATCCTCCAATACCCGCCACATGCTGTTTAACGTCAATGTGTTGATTGAAGACATCAGCAAGGGTATCACCCTTGAGCCTGGGGATATCATTGCCACGGGGACGCCAGAAGGGGTGGGTGCAGGGCGTTCACCGCAAGAGTGGGTGTGGCCGGGGGATGTGATTGAGGCATACGTGCAAGGCATTGGTGAGCTGCGCCACCCGGTGGTTGCGGTGTAAACAAGGAGCAAGGCCATGTTGAACTTAGCACAATTTAAAGCGGCGGCCGTGCAAGCGGCGCCCGTGTTTCTCGATACCAGCGCCACCGTCGATAAAGTGTGCCGCTTGATAGAAGAAGCGGCGGACAACGGCGCCAAATTGGTGGCGTTCCCGGAAGTGTTTGTGTCGGGCTACCCGTATTGGAGTTGGGTGATGAACCCGATTGACGGCAGCCCGTGGTTTGAAAAACTGTGCAAATCCGCCATTGAAGTACCGGGGCCGGAAATTCAAAAAATCGCTCACGCCGCGGCACGCCACCGTATCAATGTGGTGATTGGGGTCAATGAGCGCAACCCGCACGGCATCGCCACCTTGTATAACACCTTGGTGACTATTTCCGATGAGGGCATCATTCTCGGTCGTCACCGCAAATTGGTGCCAACGTGGGCAGAAAAGCTGACGTGGGCAAACGGGGATGCATCGTCATTGAAAGTGCACCAAACCAGCGTGGGGCCTCTGGGGGCGTTGGCGTGTGGGGAAAACACCAACACCTTGGCGCGCTTTGCGTTACTGGCGCAAGGGGAGCTCGTGCACATTGCCAGCTATATTGCGCTGCCTGTGGCACCCAAAGACTACGACATGGCGGAGGCCATCCGTCTAAGAGCATCCGCACATTGCTTTGAAGGTAAGGTCTTCACCATTGTTTCGTGTTCGACGGTGTCTGAGGAGATTATCGAGGCAATGTCCGAGAGCCACCCTGAGGCACGTGAGCTGTTAGCCCGTCCAAACAGTGCCTTTTCGGGCATTATCGGCCCAGATGGCCGCGTGGTTGGCGAACCGCTGATTGATAAAGAAGGG
>NZ_JBSICC010000066.1:0-3018 GCF_058245955.1 Providencia sp. UF-224
TCAATAAAAGACACCTTCGGGTTGTGAGGTTAAGCGACTAAGCGTACACGGTGGATGCCTAGGCAATCAGAGGCGATGAAGGACGTGCTAATCTGCGATAAGCGTCGGTAAGGTGATATGAACCGTTACAACCGACGATTTCCGAATGGGGAAACCCAGTGCAATTCGTTGCACTATCGTTTGATGAATACATAGTCAAACGAAGCGAACCGGGGGAACTGAAACATCTCAGTACCCCGAGGAAAAGAAATCAACCGAGATTCCCCTAGTAGCGGCGAGCGAACGGGGAGCAGCCCAGAGTCTTAATCAGCATTAGCATCAGGAGAACGGTCTGGAAAGGCCGGCAGTAAAGGGTGATAGCCCCGTATCCGAAGGTGTTAGTGTTGTGAACTCGACGAGTAGGGCGGGACACGTGTTATCCTGTCTGAATATGGGGGGACCATCCTCCAAGGCTAAATACTCCTGATTGACCGATAGTGAACCAGTACCGTGAGGGAAAGGCGAAAAGAACCCCGGCGAGGGGAGTGAAATAGAACCTGAAACCGTGTACGTACAAGCAGTGGGAGCCTTGATTTATCAGGGTGACTGCGTACCTTTTGTATAATGGGTCAGCGACTTATATTCTGTAGCAAGGTTAACCGTATAGGGGAGCCGTAGGGAAACCGAGTCTTAACTGGGCGAATGAGTTGCAGGGTATAGACCCGAAACCCGGTGATCTAGCCATGGGCAGGTTGAAGGTTGGGTAACACTAACTGGAGGACCGAACCGACTAATGTTGAAAAATTAGCGGATGACTTGTGGCTGGGGGTGAAAGGCCAATCAAACCGGGAGATAGCTGGTTCTCCCCGAAAGCTATTTAGGTAGCGCCTCGTGAACTCATCTTCGGGGGTAGAGCACTGTTTCGACTAGGGGGTCATCCCGACTTACCAACTCGATGCAAACTACGAATACCGAAGAATGTTATCACGGGAGACACACGGCGGGTGCTAACGTTCGTCGTGAAGAGGGAAACAACCCAGACCGCCAGCTAAGGTCCCAAAGTCATAGTTAAGTGGGAAACGAAGTGGGAAGGCTCAGACAGCCAGGATGTTGGCTTAGAAGCAGCCATCATTTAAAGAAAGCGTAATAGCTCACTGGTCGAGTCGGCCTGCGCGGAAGATGTAACGGGGCTAAACTATGCACCGAAGCTGCGGCAGCGATATTTAGATATTGTTGGGTAGGGGAGCGTTCTGTAAGCCTGTGAAGGTGTACTGTGAGGTATGCTGGAGGTATCAGAAGTGCGAATGCTGACATAAGTAACGATAATGCGGGTGAAAAACCCGCACGCCGGAAGACCAAGGGTTCCTGTCCAACGTTAATCGGGGCAGGGTGAGTCGACCCCTAAGGCGAGGCAGAAATGCGTAGTCGATGGGAAACGGGTTAATATTCCCGTACTGGTGATAATTGCGATGGGGGGACGGAGAAGGTTAGGCTGGCCGGGCGACGGTTGTCCCGGTTTAAGGATGTAGGCAGGTGAATTAGGCAAATCCGGTTCACTATATGCTGAGGTCTGATGACGAGTCACTACGGTGGCGAAGTAGCTCATACCCCGCTTCCAGGAAAAGCCTCTAAGCTCTAGATTATCATTAATCGTACCCCAAACCGACACAGGTGGTCAGGTAGAGAATACTCAGGCGCTTGAGAGAACTCGGGTGAAGGAACTAGGCAAAATGGTGCCGTAACTTCGGGAGAAGGCACGCTGGCATTAGGTGAAGTGGTTTACCCATGGAGCTGAAGCCAGTCGCAGATACCAGCTGGCTGCAACTGTTTATTAAAAACACAGCACTGTGCAAACACGAAAGTGGACGTATACGGTGTGACGCCTGCCCGGTGCTGGAAGGTTAATTGATGGGGTTATCCGTAAGGAGAAGCTCTTGATCGAAGCCCCAGTAAACGGCGGCCGTAACTATAACGGTCCTAAGGTAGCGAAATTCCTTGTCGGGTAAGTTCCGACCTGCACGAATGGCGTAATGATGGCCAGGCTGTCTCCACCCGAGACTCAGTGAAATTGAACTCGCTGTGAAGATGCAGTGTACCCGCGGCAAGACGGAAAGACCCCGTGAACCTTTACTATAGCTTGACACTGAACATTGAGCCTTGATGTGTAGGATAGGTGGGAGGCTTTGAAGCGTGGACGCCAGTCTGCGTGGAGCCAACCTTGAAATACCACCCTTTAATGTTTGATGTTCTAACGTTGCCCCGTTATCCGGGGTGCGGACAGTGTCTGGTGGGTAGTTTGACTGGGGCGGTCTCCTCCCAAAGAGTAACGGAGGAGCACGAAGGTTGGCTAAGCATGGTCGGACATCATGCGGTTAGTGCAAAGGCATAAGCCAGCTTGACTGCGAGAGTGACGGCTCGAGCAGGTACGAAAGTAGGTCTTAGTGATCCGGTGGTTCTGAATGGAAGGGCCATCGCTCAACGGATAAAAGGTACTCCGGGGATAACAGGCTGATACCGCCCAAGAGTTCATATCGACGGCGGTGTTTGGCACCTCGATGTCGGCTCATCACATCCTGGGGCTGAAGTAGGTCCCAAGGGTACGGCTGTTCGCCGTTTAAAGTGGTACGCGAGCTGGGTTTAGAACGTCGTGAGACAGTTCGGTCCCTATCTGCCGTGGGCGTTGGAAGATTGAAAGGGGCTGCTCCTAGTACGAGAGGACCGGAGTGGACGCACCACTGGTGTTCGGGTTGTCATGCCAATGGCATTGCCCGGTAGCTAAGTGCGGAAAAGATAACCGCTGAAAGCATCTAAGCGGGAAACTTGCCTTGAGATGAGTCTTCCCTGACCCTTTAAGGGTCCTAAAGGAACGTTTAAGACTAAGACGTTGATAGGTTGGGTGTGTAAGCGTAGCGATACGTTGAGCTAACCAATACTAATGAACCGTGAGGCTTAACCTGACAACACCGAAGGTGTTTTAGAGAGATGAGTTGATTCAATGAAAGAGTGAGAAGCCGAAAGGTGAAGGACACACAGCTTGTT
>NZ_JBSICC010000067.1:0-2816 GCF_058245955.1 Providencia sp. UF-224
GGGCAGTACGCGTTTGATGCGAACGGCGGTGACAACACCGACAAATCCACCTACGCGTGGGGCAACAAAGGCAACACTGCGGCGGCCGTTTCAAGCGGCAATAGCGTCATCACTTCCGGCAACATCCCAGGTTATACACTGACCGTTGCGGACGTGGGTCAAGTGAAAGAAGTGTCGGTGCAGGCGAAAAATGGCTTGGCGGTGACCGGTAACACGGTGACGTTGGCGACAGACGCAAGCAAAGCCGACGGCAATGACACCACCGGTGGCAGCGGCAGTGGCGGTGAAAACCCGGGCGAAGTGATCGATCCGGCGGGCAAACCGCAAGTGGCGAACCTGAAACTTAAAGGTGAGCTGGCCGTGGGCAAAGCGTTAAGCGGGCAGTACGCGTTTGATGCGAACGGCGGTGACAACACCGACAAATCCACTTATGCATGGGGCAACAAAGGCAACACCGCGGCGGCAGTAAGCAGCGGCAGCAGCGTGACCACGTCAGGCACGGTACCGGGTTACACCTTGGTGGCGGCGGATGTGGGGCAAGTGAAAGAAGTGTCGGTGCAAGCGAAAAATGGCCTGGCGGTGACCGGTAACACGGTGACGCTGGCGACGGACGCAAGCAAAGCCGAGGGCAATGACACCACCGGTGGCAGCGGCAGTGGCGGTGAAAACCCGGGCGAGGTGATCGATCCGGCGGGCAAACCGCAAGTGGCGAACCTGACGTTAAAAGGTGAGCTGGCCGTCGGTCAAGCACTGACTGGGCAGTACGCGTTTGATGCGAACGGCGGTGACAACACCGATAAATCCACCTACGCGTGGGGTAATAAAGGCGTGACCTCAGGTCAAGTGGCCAGCGGCGCGTCAGTGACCACCTCCGGCACAGTACCGGGTTACACTTTGGTGCAAGCGGACGTGGGGCAAGTGAAAGAAGTGTCGGTGCAAGCGAAAAATGGCTTGGCGGTGACCGGTAACACGGTGACGTTGGCGACAGACGCAAGCAAAGCCGACGGCAATGACACCACCGGTGGCGGTACAGGCGGAAATACCGGAGAGATCATTGATCCGGCCGGTACACCGCAAGTGGCGAACCTGAAGCTTAAAGGTGAGCTGGCCGTGGGCAAAGCGTTAAGCGGGCAGTACGCGTTTGATGCAAACGGCGGTGAAGGAACCGACAAATCCACTTACGCGTGGGGCAACAAAGGCAACACCGCGGCGGCCGTAAGCAGCGGCAGCAGCGTGACCACGTCAGGCACGGTACCGGGTTACACCTTGGTGCAAGCGGATGTCGGTCAAGTGAAAGAAGTGTCGGTGCAGGCGAAAAATGGCTTGGCGGTGACCGGTAATACGGTGACGCTGGCGACGGACGCAAGCAAAGCCGAGGGCAATGACACCACCAGTGGCGGTACAGGCGGTAACCAAGGGGAAATTATTGACCCACTGGGCAAACCGCAAGTGGCGAACCTGACGTTAAAAGGTGAGCTGGCCGTCGGTCAAGCACTGACTGGGCAGTACGCGTTTGATGCGAATGGCGGCGAAGGGACGGACAAATCCACTTACGCGTGGGGTAATAAAGGGGCGACAGCCGGTCAAGTGGCCAGCGGCGCGTCAGTGACCACGTCAGGCACAGTACCGGGTTACACCTTGGTGCAAGCGGATGTCGGTCAAGTGAAAGAAGTGTCGGTGCAAGCGAAAAATGGCTTGGCGGTGACCGGTAACACGGTGACGCTGGCGACGGACGCAAGCAAAGCCGAGGGCAATGACACCACCGGTGGCGGCACGGGCGGCAACCAAGGGGAAATTATTGACCCACTGGGCACACCGCAAGTGGCCAACTTGAAACTGCAGGGTGAGCTGGCCGTGGGCAAAGTGTTAAGCGGGCAGTACGCGTTTGATGCGAACGGCGGTGACAACACCGACAAATCCACTTACGCATGGGGCAATAAAGGCAACACCGCGGCGGCCGTTTCAAGCGGCAATAGCGTTGTCATTTCTGGTAATGTGCCAAGTTATGCCTTGACTGCCGCAGACGTGGGTCAAGTGAAAGAAGTGTCGGTGCAAGCGAAAAATGGCCTGGCGGTGACCGGTAACACGGTGACGTTGGCGACGGACGCAAGCAAAGCCGAGGGCAATGACACCACCGGTGGCGGTACAGGCGGCAACCAAGGGGAAATTATTGACCCACTGGGCAAACCGCAAGTGGCGAACCTGACGTTAAAAGGTGAGCTGGCCGTCGGTCAAGCACTGACTGGGCAGTACGCGTTTGATGCGAATGGCGGCGAAGGGACGGACAAATCCACTTACGCGTGGGGTAATAAAGGGGCGACAGCCGGTCAAGTGGCCAGCGGCGCGTCAGTGACCACGTCAGGCACAGTACCGGGTTACACCTTGGTGCAAGCGGATGTGGGGCAAGTGAAAGAAGTGTCGGTGCAAGCGAAAAATGGCCTGGCGGTGACCGGTAACACGGTGACGCTGGCGACAGACGCAAGCAAAGCCGAGGGCAATGACACCACCGGTGGCGGTACAGGCGGTAACCAAGGGGAAATTATTGACCCACTGGGCAAGCCGCAAGTGGCCAACCTGACGTTAAAAGGCGAGCTGGCCGTCGGTCAAGCACTGACTGGGCAGTACGCGTTTGGTGCGAACGGCGGTGACAACACCGATAAATCCACCTACGCGTGGGGTAACAAAGGCAACACCGCGGCGGCAGTCAGCAGCGGCAGCAACGTGACCACCTCCGGCACGGTACCGGGTTACACCTTGGTGCAAGCGGATGTCGGTCAAGTGAAAGAAGTGTCGGTGCAAGCGAAAAATGGCTTGGC
>NZ_JBSICC010000068.1:0-2586 GCF_058245955.1 Providencia sp. UF-224
GAAATTGAGTTAGCCTTTATTACCCCCAGTGAATTTAAATCGTGGTACAACCGGTTTAATCATGATGGGATTGAAGAGTATGATTTGATTGAGTTGCTTGTGAACTGGACGACGCGATTTAGGCATTTAAACTTGCGAAAATACCTTGATTTTGCTCCGTTGTGGTCGGCGCTCTTGGATT
This sequence comes from Providencia sp. UF-224, assembly GCF_058245955.1. Lineage (NCBI taxonomy): Bacteria > Pseudomonadati > Pseudomonadota > Gammaproteobacteria > Enterobacterales > Morganellaceae > Providencia > Providencia sp. UF-224. Next base: position 182 of record NZ_JBSICC010000068.1, read on the forward strand.
TTAATGATGAAATTGATAACCGATCATACGGTGAACAATTACTGGATGGTTATGCCATACCGAATAAGTTAACCAGTCAAAAGGGCATTGACGATGAATGAATGGAATGTGGTTTATTGGTGGCTGAGTATTTATCTTTTTATTGAATTAAAGCTATATCACTATTTAAAAAGTGAATGGAAACTCAATGCATTATTGAATCAATATTCACCGATGAATGTGGAATTATACCGCGCGTTGCAAGAAAATGTTCGGTATTCTCCCGACCATTTTCTTGTTGAGCTTAAGATATGGTTGGCAAAAGAAAGTCAGTGTTTCGGTGAAAGACCAAAGAATTTTGTTAAAAAAGGGCTGGATTTTACTGAGCCTGAGATTGAGTAAAATAAGTTTTCAGATGTAGCAACAATGAGTTGAAACTCTTTCATCATAAAAATGAAATAGCCCCTTATGGGTTCCTACGGCAGCTCGACGTTCTCGAGCTGTCGCCTACACTCCAACGCCATTCGTTTTACGAATGGGTTTCCGCAGAGCCGCAAGCGTCTCTGTCCTTCGGATAGCAAGCGAAACCTAACTGCGGCATTTCGTGCTTCGCACGGCCGTTAAAGACGCCACGCGTTGCGTGTCGGCCGAATTCATCCTTATCTACAGGTTTTTATCTCTCTGTAAGTACTTCCGCTCGGCTTAAACATAGCCTCAAGTCGTCATCCAGCAAGGGTAAAATGAACTCCAGCAAAATTCTTGTCGCTGCGCTTTCCAACAATTTTGCTTCCGCCCTTGCTTCCTTCCTCGTCTCAGCTATGCACGCCCTTGCCGCGAAAGAACTCACAGAGAGATGATTTAAAACTCGCAGGTAAACCAGGATGCTTTCGGAGAACGTCAACACCGCCGCTCTTGAATCTTCAGAAAGATGAGTTAAAAGCCAAAACAAGGAGTATCAATATGAATTATCAGGTTTTCATTGCTGAAACCAATAAAAAAAATATGACAGAGCAAGCGGATGATGTTTATCACTTCAATTCCATTGCCGAATTCTTCACTTTTCTGAAAAAAACGAAATTCGCGGAAAAAATGAACATGAATTACCACTATGCCTTAACCGATGGGACAAAAAACACCGATTTAACTTTCCGCGAAATTGAAAGCGCCAATCACCTTAAACCGTTTAAAAAACAGGTTCGCCAATACCATTAAAGCGACCTATTGAATAGCGCGAAACTTAAACGCGCTATTCAATATCGAGCCAGTTCGATATTGATCCAATGACGAAATTACAAAAGGAGAATAATTATGTATCACGCATTAGAGCATTACGAAACAGACAGTTACCAAGAAACGCAAAGCGCGGAAATGGTGTATTGGGTCGGACGCGAACACGCTGCCAAAACTGTTCCGACAGAAATTACCTTAATGCAATTTATGGATGCGTTATCCGTTATGCCCCCGTTGGATTGGCAAGGCAATAACAATACTGAGTCCTTTAAATTGCAAGAAATGGTCATGGGGAATGTGACTGATATTTTTGTCAAAGTGGACAGGCGTTATTTCACGTTTAGAGATTTATCAACGTTATCTCACGCGCAAATTGTATCGCGTGTGCGTTGTGCTGGACTGCTGGCGCAACAATGAAAAAAGCAGGCTTGCGCCTGCTTAATCCCTGCCTTGATCAACTTTTGCGAAGAAACTCAAGGCATACCATTAACTCAAAGGAGAAACTCCGATGAATGCAAATATCATGGCATACGTTGCCAAACCTGTAAAGCCGCAAATGTCCGCCCTGTCAAAACGTCGGGTCGTGCGTCACGATATCGCCATAAGTGATATTGAGCCGACCTATCGGGCAATGGCGCGGCATATCGACAAACAACTTAAACGCAAACAGCCCGTTCGCATCCCTGCAATGAATAACCAGTGTTTGGGGCAACTTTTGCGCTGTTTAGAACTGCGTAAATCGTGGATTTAAGTTAATTCACTGCCCCCATTGGGGGCAGTCTTGGAGTGTCGATATGTCACAATTGAGTTTTTTTGATGTCGATTCAAGCCAACTCGCGAAAGTAGCCAGTCCTATTATCTCAGGTTCGCCCAGTAAGATAGACAAAACAGTCGAGAAAGCAAACCTAACCACAGTTAACGCTAAATCAAAGCCTGATTTTCACACCGAGTTTATTCAATTATTTAATCAAACAGCACGTTATCACAGTCGCTTAGACGTGTTTCGGGATTTTATTCATGTTGCCGCGATTTCATTAGAAAACAGCGTGAAACAATGTCCTGAGTTGGAACAAACTTACTTTAACGTGATTGCGCGTTATGAAAGAGCCGATTTAGACGTATTCGCCAAACTAATGGCAATTTGTGTTAATGCCTTAGACAGTCAAGCGACTGATTTTTTAGGGGAACTCTTTATG
>NZ_JBSICC010000069.1:0-2497 GCF_058245955.1 Providencia sp. UF-224
CCTCTTTTTAGTGGACGAAGGTTCGATGGTCGGTAACAAAATTATGACTGAGGTGTTAGACGTGATTGGGCGCGGTGGCGGGCGAGCGCCAATTTCAGGGGATAGGGCGCAGTTATTGTCGGTGGATAGTGGTACACCGTTTTCCCTCGCGCAAGACCGTTCAGCCCTTGAAACTGCCATTATAAAAGAAATCGTGCGGCAAAGACCCGAGCTTCGTCCTGCCATTGAAGCCATCATCGCGGGTCAGGTTCAAACTGCTATGGATACGATGAATCGCGTGACGCCCGATGTGGTGCCGCGTCGAGCGGGGGCGGAATCACCCGAACAGTCGGTGATAGATTCAGGCGATAAGGTCATCACCCATATCCTTGATGATTATCGTGGGCGAACGCCTGAAGCCCAAAAAGAGACACTGATTGTGGTGCAAACTAACCGCGATAAAGATGAACTTAACCGCGGTATTCATCAAATCCTAGTCGAGCAAGGACAATTACAAGGGGGAAAAGACGTGCCGGTATTGGTGCGTGAAAGCACCCGTACAGAAGCGTTATTATCAACCTCAGGGCTGGCAAAGCATGCCGGTAAAGTGGCGCTCATCCAAGAGCAATATTATCGGATTGAAGTGACCCATGAGGGAGTAAATGACGGGGTTGTGACTCTGGTTGATGAACAAGGGAAAGGGCATTTGCTCTCGGCCTTTGAAAGTAGCTTGCTGGATATTGGTATTTACCGCCAAGAAATGCGCCATATCGCAGCCGGTGAAAAAATCAATTTTACCCGCACAGACAAAGAGCGCGGGCGCGTGATGAACAGCGATTGGACCGTCAGCGAAGTCAATGGCAACGGGCAAATCACTCTTACTAAGGGCGATGAATCTCGCGTACTTAACCCGAATAGCGAATTGACAGACCAACATCTGGATTACGGCTATGCGGGTACCGCACACCAAGCCCAAGGAGCAAGTAGTCTGTATGTGATTGTCCTCGGAGGTGTCGAATCAGGGCGGCGTATGCTAGCCACCTTGCGTGATGCTTATGTGGCTTTATCTCGTACTAAAGCGCATGTGCAAACCTACAGTGATGACTTGGATAAATGGACAAAAGCCATTGAGAACCCCGGCAACCGGAAGACGGCCCACGATGTGTTGTTAGCCGAACAAGACCGCGCGGCTAAAGTCGGCAATCAATTGTTTGACCATGCGAAACCCCTTAATGATACGGCGATTGGTCGAGCATTAAGTCGCCAAATGGGATTAGGCGAGTCACACGAAGGAAAGTTTGTTTACCCGTCCACTAAGCATCCTGAACCGCATGTGGCGTGGCCTGTGTTTGATGAACACGGCAAGTCTCAAGGTACGATGCTACAAGCGATTGAACTTGAAGGGGATAAATTGCAGGGACTCCGTGTGGAAGGGCGTTTACTGGGGAGCGAACAGGCGCAATTTATTGTCGTCAAACCCAGTCAAAACGGGCAAACCGTCATTGTGAACAGTCTAGAGTCGGCCTTTGAGACGATGGCGCAGCAACCTGAACAGGGCGTGGTGGTGCAACTCAATCCCGATGAACGTTTACACACGGCCATGATTGAGAAAATCACGCAAGGGGAAGTGGATAACGCCTATGCGAATCCGAATACCGCGCAAACCGATAAAGCAGACGGTGACCCTAAAATCCTGCAAACGCCCGAAGAGCAGGCGATTGATAAAGCCTTAAAAGAGGCCGAAGCTGCCTTGCGTCAGCAAGCGAACAACGAAACCAAGGCTCCCGAGCTCAACGAGGACGAACTTCGGCGGGTCATGGCCCAAGAGCGTGACAGCTTGCTTAAAGGCGAACATGACTTGATGGAGGCGAAAGCCAGTGTGGTTGAAAAAGCTGTTCAACTTGAGCGGCAACATCAGCAACAACAACGGGAGGTTTTGCGCCAACAGGAACGTGAAATCGTGATGGAAAAATTCCGTGACCGCGAATTTGGTGACTAAGCCCCTGTTATTTCTGTTTTAACCCGTATTGTCGGCGATATCCGCCAGTTTCTTTTAGTTTTCTCTCGCGTCGAACCTCAAGTTTTATCACAAATTTTGTGAATAAATCGCGTCTTTATCGTGGGGACGTTGCTTGAATGCGCATAGAATGCTAAATTAGCCGACAATTGATGCGAATTTTGTGGTCGCCACGCCGAAAGGTGGCAAGAGATGGGATGTAACACACAAATACGTGCTGTGAACCCAAATAGAAAACCCCTGTAATCTTCTTCATACTTGGCGGTGCGAGGAAAGATTATCAGGGGTCATCAGAGCAATTCCGCTAGGGGTATTGTTGTACTCCTAGCGGGGAGTATAGAATTATGCGCAAAAAAATTCAACTCCTTCCGTACAACATAAGTGCGGAGAGACATGTCTAATGGGATCTCAATACCTACAAACCCTTGTTCTCCGAGCAAAATCCATCGACATTACGCGCCAAAATTTTTAGGTCAATTACCTAAATTGGTGCCCGTTCGC
>NZ_JBSICC010000006.1:0-199008 GCF_058245955.1 Providencia sp. UF-224
GACAAATGAGCGAGTCGCTAGGAGCATACATCAGTATGTGACTTGCGCGAGTGAGTGCAGTCAACAACACTGCAACTCGAAGTATGACTGTATTTACCCTGAATATTTAAGGGTATTTACTCTAAATAATTCGAGGTGCAGTTAGGCGACAAATGAGCGAGTCGCTAGGAGCATACATCAGTATGTGACTTGCGCGAGTGAGTGCAGTCAACAACACTGCAACTTGAAGTATGACGAGTAAAACGAATAAACAACGTATTAGCCCGCATTTAGCGGATTCAAAGTCAATATATAGGACCATTATGAAGAATTGGAGAACGCTTATTCTGGGACTGATGTTCGCAAGCTCTGCTACGTTGGCTGCGCCACAGCAAATGGATAAGGTGGCTGCGGTTGTCAATAACGGAGTTGTGCTGGAAAGTGACATCCAGAATATGATCAACACAGTTAAACTGAATGCACAGAACGCACGTCAGCAGATCCCTGATGATCAAACGCTACGTCATCAAATCCTTGATCGTTTGGTGATGGATAACATCATGCTGCAAATGGCAAGCCAAATGCAGATCAATATCCCAGATGAAGCAGTAACTGCAACTATCACTGATATTGCACGTCAAAATGGTTTAACACTGGAACAAATGCAACAGCGTTTAACCGCTGATGGCATCAACATGAACCAGTACCGCAGTGAAATCCGCAAAGAAATGCTGATTGCCGAAGTTCGTAATAACGAAGTTCGCCGTCGCGTCACCATTTTGCCACAAGAAGTTGATGCTCTTGCTGAGCAAATGAGTTCGCAAGCTAATTATGAAATGGGCGTCAATTTAAGTCACATCTTGATCCCATTACCAGAAAACCCAACACCAGAGCAGCTCAAAACCGCGGAAGCATTAGTGGACAAAATTTTAGCTGACCTGAAAAAAGGCGGTGATTTCGGTAAGTTAGCCATTGCATACTCTGCTGACCCTCAAGCGCTTAAAGGCGGAAACATGGGTTGGTCACGTTTGCAAGAGCTTCCAGTCGTATTTGCTGAACAGCTAAAAAATGCGAAGAAAGGTGATATCGCAGGGCCAATCCGCTCAGGTGTTGGTTACCATATTTTACGCGTGAACGATGTTAGTGGTGGTAGCCAGCCTATCTCTGTGACTGAAGTAAAAGCGCGTCATATCTTGATTAAATCATCTCCAATTATGGATGATGCACAAGCAAGACAAAAACTGAATAAAATTGCCCAAGATATCCGTTCTGGTGCAGTGTCATTCGAAGATGCTGCGAAAGAAAACTCAGAAGACCCGGGTAGTGCATTAAAAGGCGGGGAACTTGGCTGGAATATGCCGGATATTTACGACCCAGCATTCCGTGATGCATTGATGAAACTGAATAAAGGCGAGTTAAGCCAACCCGTTCCTTCAAGTTTTGGCTGGCACTTAATTCAGTTAGAAGACACACGCAGTGTTGATAAAACGGATGCAGCACAAAAAGACCAAGCTTACCGTTTACTGTTCAACCGTAAATTTAATGAAGAAGCGCAAAGCTGGATGCAAGAACAACGAGCTTCCGCTTACGTGAAAATTGTTGATGGTCGCGATAACCAAGCTCAAGATGAAAAATCTAACTAAGCCGATTGTGATTACTCCCGGTGAACCCGCCGGGATTGGCCCTGATTTGCTTATCCAGCTCGCTCAACAGGTATGGCCTGTTGAGCTTGTTGCTTGCGCAGATCCCAGCTTGTTACTTGAGCGCGCTAAAATACTAAACTTGCCACTTACGTTAAGTGAATATATGCCAAGTGAGGTGCCTAAAGCGCACACAGCAAGCCATCTATCCATCGTTTCTGTGCCATTAAATGCTTCTGTGAAAGCAGGTGAGCTTAATGTCAATAATGGCAACTATGTGGTTGAAACGCTTGCTAGAGCCTGTGATGGTTGCTTAACAGGTGAGTTTTCCGCCATTGTGACAGGGCCTGTACATAAAGGCATTATTAACGATGCTGGGGTTGCTTTTAGTGGGCACACCGAGTTTTTTGCTGATCGCAGTGGTTGTGAGCGCGTTGTTATGATGCTGGCAACAGAAGAATTACGCGTAGCCCTTGCAACAACACACCTTCCGTTAAAAGACGTTTCAGCCGCCATCACGCAACAAAGCCTTCATGAAGTCATCACCATTTTACATCATGACTTGCAAACTAAGTTTGGCATTGAAAAACCCGTTATCTACGTCTGTGGGCTGAATCCTCATGCAGGAGAAGGCGGCCACATGGGTACGGAAGAAATTGATACCATTGAACCTGCATTGGAAAGTTTGCGGGCACAAGGCATCCATTTAGTCGGGCCACTGCCTGCTGATACACTGTTCCAAGCCAAATATTTAGACCACGCTGATGCAGTTTTAGCAATGTATCACGATCAAGGTCTTCCTGTGTTAAAATACCAAGGTTTTGGTAGAGCGGTAAATATTACCCTCGGCCTACCGTTTATCCGTACCTCCGTTGACCATGGCACAGCCCTTGAGCTCGCAGGTACGGGTCATGCAGATGCGGGAAGTTTTATCACCGCATTGACATTAGCTATCCAAATGACATCTAAGAATACATGAATAATCGAGTCCATCAGGGGCACTTTGCCCGCAAACGTTTCGGGCAGAACTTTTTAACTGACCAATTTATTATCGACAGCATCGTTGATGCAATGAACCCTCTGCCGGGTCAATCCATCGTTGAAATCGGCCCCGGTTTAGGCGCACTTACGGAGCCTGTCGGTAGCCGTATTGAAAAAATGACGGTAGTCGAACTTGACCGTGACCTTGCGGCGCGTTTACACGTCCATCCGCAACTCAAAGATAAATTAACGATCATTCAGCAAGATGCGATGACCGTTGATTTTGGTGAATTGGCTAAACAAGCTGGCCAGCCACTACGTGTTTTTGGTAACTTGCCTTACAATATTTCCACGCCATTAATGTTTCACCTATTCACATTCACCAACTCCATTGCTGACATGAACTTCATGCTGCAAAAAGAGGTGGTTAACCGCTTAGTTGCAGGTCCCGGCAGTAAAGCCTTTGGCCGCTTGAGTGTGATGGCGCAATATTACTGTAACGTCGTGCCTGTTCTTGAAGTGCCACCAACGGCATTTACTCCAGCACCAAAAGTAGACTCAGCCATTGTCCGCTTGATCCCGCACCGTGAGAATCCATATCCTGTTAAAGATATTAAGTTCTTAAGTCGGATCACCACGCAGGCCTTTAATCAGCGCCGTAAAACCATCCGTAACAGTCTTGGTGATTTATTTAGCGTTGAAGAATTAACCGAATTAGGCATCGACTTAAGCACCCGTGCCGAAAATATTTCTGTTGAACAGTACTGCAAAATGGCAAACTATCTTTCTAACCGATCAGAATAGAATGTTGAAGGAGGCACTATGCTTAACGAGCCGAATGTGAGCATCCAAGTTCAGAGTGTCTACATCGAGAGCCAATCTCAGCCCGATATTGCCAGATATGTATTTGCTTATACCATTTGCATTCGCAATTTAGGGCGCGATCCCATCCAATTAATGAGCCGCTATTGGCTCATTACGAACAGTGATGGCCATAAAACCGAAGTTCAAGGTGAAGGTGTTGTGGGCGAACAGCCAATCATTCAGCCAGGAACCGAATATCGTTATACCAGCGGTGCCGTTCTTGAAACACCAATGGGGACGATGGAAGGCTATTACGTGATGATTAGTACGCAAGGGGATAATTTCCATGTGGATATCCCTGCTTTTCGTCTGGCAATTCCAACACTGATTAATTAATTATGTCGACATATATAGTAGGTGATATTCACGGCTGCTATCGTGAATTACGTGAATTGATGGACAGTGTCAATTTTGACCCGCAACAAGACACTCTATGGTTAACCGGCGACCTCGTCGCTCGTGGTGCAGAGTCGCTGCAAGTTTTACGTTATGTCAAAAGCTTGGGTGATTCTGCTCGCTTAGTTCTGGGCAATCATGACCTTCATTTGCTTGGTATCTACTGCAAAATTAGCCGCAATAAGCCGAAAGACCACCTTGATGAATTATTGCATGCGCCTGATTTAGATGAGCTAATTAACTGGCTACGTCGCCAGCCACTGCTGCAAATCGATGAAGAGCGCAAAATAGTCATGACCCATGCAGGGATCACACCTCAGTGGGACATTGAAACAGCCAAAATGTGTGCAAGGGAAGTGGAAGCTGTCCTTTCCAGTGATGCCTATCCTTTATTCATTGACTCAATGTATGGCGACATGCCGAATAATTGGTCTGATAGCTTGATGGGGCTTGCTCGCTTACGTTTTAGCACCAATGCACTGACACGCTTACGCTACTGTTTCCCTAATGGCCAATTGGATATGATCTGCAAAGAAAATCCGAAAAAAGCCCCTGCCCCTTTAAAGCCATGGTTTGATTTACCTAGCCAGCTACCTGAAGATTATTCCGTGTTTTTTGGCCATTGGGCATCACTGGAAGGAAAGTGTACACCAGATAACGTGTATGCAATGGATACAGGTTGTTGCTGGGGAGGCGACTTAACGTTACTCCATTGGGAAACTAAGCAATATCACCGCCAAAAATCCTACCAAAAAAGCCGTAAAGAATAGCGTTTAAACCCGAGATTTACTGATATTTAAATGACGCCATAGTGCGTCATTTTTTCTTATTATAACGCGCTTTCTCCCCCTTTTGTCTCTTTCTATTAGGATTTTTTATTTATAAATATATAAACCGATATAACATAAAAAGAATTAATAAAATTGAATATACAATTAAAATAATAAATAACTCTTTTAAAATTCATGTATTTTAAAAGTTCATTTTGAAATGCTATAAATACCCAAAGCAGCACACCGCTGAAATAACAAACCTTTCAAATATTAATTTTTTAAAAATTGGAGATATATTATATGAAAAAAAATAAATTGAATTATTATAATTTATTTATTATTTCATTAATGTTTAATACAAGTGTCTTTGCTCAAAAAATCAATAATGATATTATAAATGGCCATGATGCTAAGAAAGGCGAATATCCGTATTTAGTTGATTTAAATTATAGTAATGATAGTAATATAAATAAACATTATTGTGATGGTGTAATGCTCAACGACTCATGGCTCTTAACAGCGGCTCACTGTGTTGATGACAAGAATAGAGAGCTGTTTGCTTATATAGGAAGAGACTCTTATTACCCTGACAGCTATCTGTACAAAGCTAATATTGAGAAAATCGTTATTAATGAAAAATGGTATTCACCATTACCGGATGGTAGTAAAGAAAACAATAGTAGTGGCGATATTGCATTAGTAAAAATTGACCACCCTATCAAGAATGTTCCTTTTATTAAATATGATAGCTTGCCCAATCAACTCCCAATAAATATAGGCGATGATGTGACAATTATTGGTTTTGGTATTGGTAGTAATGATCAAATTCCTAAGAAATTACAGAAAAAAGAGATAAAAATACTCGCAGATCGCGCTTGTATTGATTTTCCAGACGCTGATATTGCAACCAACTTTGAGCCCGAGTTTAGTCTATGTGCAGGTGATGAAACTGGAAGTGCCAGCAGCGGTGATTCAGGAGGTCCATTAATTGCAAAAAATGCACAAGGTGAAAGTGTCATTATTGGTGTGATCTCGCGTTCTCTGAATCCCCCTGCAAAATCATTTACTCGAGTATCTAAATATAGTGACTGGATAAACTCAGTAATAAACTCAAATAAGTAAAATAATAATCCCCCCAAGCTAGATTTTAGCTTTAGGGGTTCATTAATCTTTGCAACAATGATGACACAATCACGTGCAACTTATTTCGCTGACTAAAATACTAGTCTCTTTTAGTCAGAACCTCAAAACAATACCCATGAGTATTATTTTCATCTGCCTCATGATATTCCGTAAAGATAGAATCCCACTCATCGGGTTCATATGCAGGAAAATGCGTATCACCAATCACTTCTGCATCAACATGTGTTAAATAAAGCTTATTGGCTAATGGGAGAAATTGTTGGTAAACCTTACCACCACCAATCACCATCACTTCTTCCACATTTTCTATTGCTTGTGCAGCAGCGAGCGCCTCTTCAATAGAAGTCACCCAAATAACGGTATTATCCGCACCTGCAGGTTGGCTACTCAGTACGATATTGACTCGCTGCGGTAATGGACGCCCAATAGATTCATAGGTCACACGGCCCATAATCACGGGTTTGTTTAACGTATTTCGTTTGAACCACGCCAGATCCCCCGGTAAATTCCAAGGCATCGCTTTTTCCATGCCGATAACCTGATCGATCGCCATTGCTGCGATTAAGCTAATATTCATTTACTCACCTTAGAAGCAAAATATAAAAATTGAGCACACTATACGTAAAGAGATTTGCTTCGTCGACTAAATTTAAACTTCCTTAAACAGCTTTGAATCACTTATACTCGAATTGCTAAAATTAAGACCAGAAATAACATTAAAAATCATAAAAGAGCCTGTTTTCCTCTCTGAAAGTAGCAACATTTAGTCGAAAATGGTTCCTACCGCAGTAAGCCGAAAACAGGGTTAAACATAGAGATTGTATCATGTACGAAACCAGTATTATGGTAGCGACAATTGCTGCCTTAGGAATGCTTTCACCAGGGCCTGATTTCTTCCTGATTGTCAAAAATGCCGCTCGCTACCAACGTTCTGCGGCACTTATGACAGCTTTTGGTGTGATTGCAGCCATTGCCTTGCATATGTCTTATTGCGTTGCAGGCCTTGCCGTGCTGATTACCACTACGCCATGGCTATTTAACATCTTAAAGTACGCAGGTGCTGCTTATTTAGTGTGGATAGGCGTTAAAAGCTTATTACCACAGTCGAGCAATTTAGTTGATTTGAACACCACTCAACACGAAATTGTTTCCTTTAAAAAAGCCTTTATGCAGGGGTTTCTTTGCAATGTGCTCAATCCCAAGGCTACGTTGTTCTTTCTTGCCGTATTTACCCAAGTGTTGGACATCAACTCAACATTTGGAGAAAAACTGTGGTTTGCCTTTATTATTTGGGGATTAGCCGTTATTTACTGGCCTATTTTAGTGTTTCTTATCCAAAGCGCCCCTGTACGAAAAGGCTTAGCCAAAGTACAAAAATACGTCGATAGAGTGCTTGGCGTCATTTTAATTGCTTTCGGAATTCGTGTTGCACTTAGCTAATCATTAATTTTGAGTATAAAAAAGCAGGCGCTAAATAAAGTGCCTGCTTTTTGTTTTGTGACTAATAATTAATATTGTATCGTTTCTTGCGGCACAACCACCATCTGCCCCACTGAACCTAAATCCGCTTTTTCTAAATTTTGACTATAAAACAAAAATGGAAAATGGTTGTAGGAAGGCTGCATCATCTGCACTAATAGTTCAGTACGCCCATTAACCCAAACAGTGTCTTTCCAACCATAGTCTTCTGGTGGTGTTGGTTGCCCGTTACGATTAATGATTTTAAAGCGTACGCCTTCTATGTGAAATGCCTGAGGCTCATTCGTAGTGACAATCCAACGTTCCCAATTACCTTGGCGGCTATTGATATCCACACGGTTGGTATCTATAGTGGAATTATTGATGCCAAAGCCATCATTAAGGTGAATATCCCTTTGTGTAATACTGGAAGTCACTTGCGTCTTGTCTTCTGTCAACTGTGTTGGCAAGCCGTCAGTTACTAACGACATCAAACCCGTTGCTTTGATGGTCAGTACGTTCGTTGAAATCAAGCTGTTTGAAGGCTCAAACAGCCCTTTAAGCCTATCCATAAACGTAGCAGACTCACCTGCGGTGATAGTCAGCTCCTGCGTTTTCGCCATATCGATCAATACTTCACGTCGTTCACCCGGTGCAAGTGGCAATTCTTGAACGTTGACAGGAACTGTTAATAAGCCTTGGTCTGACGCAATCATTGCAAATGGGCGACCATCGCTGATTTTCATCACATAATTTCGTGAATTCGATGCATTTAATAACCGCAAACGTACCCAGCCGCGAGACACTTCGATATAGGGGTTTTGCACACCATTGACTAATAATGTATCCCCGAGGAAGCCATTTTCTTCAGCTTTATACTCAGGCACGCCAAAGTTATCCAAACGTTTGTCTTGGATGATAACGGGGAAGTCATCTACGCCATAATGGTTAGGCAAGCGAAGGTTTTTTGTGACATCATCTTCAATGATCCACATACCCAATAATCCATTATGAATTTGCTGCCCCATTTTTCCTTGAGTATTTGCATGGTACCAAAGCGTGGCCGCATTCTGGCGAATAGGGATCACTGGCGACCAATCTGCGTTAGGCGAAATCAGCCTTGCCGCACCACCAATTTGTGTTCCCGGTATTTGCAGCCCGCTAATTGTCATGGAAACCGCTTCGGGTAAGCGGTTACTGTATATCAGTTTGATATCATCGCCATTTTTAACTTTGACAGTCGGGCCTGGTGAAGAGCCATTTACCCCCCACACATCCGCAGAATACTTTCCATCAAAAGACCAATGGATTTTTTGCAATGTTAAAAACAGAGGTTGCCCAGAGCGCGATTCCAGCAGTGGAGGCACGGGTAACTCTCTAGTGCTCTCCGCATAGGCACTCATTGGCGCATAGGAAACACACAAAGCCAACCCTACCGCAACGAGGGCTTGGCATCGATTGAATGACATAAATTCTCCGCTAAAAAAAACATTCCAGCGCATTTTATTGTTAGATATTCAAAATTTTTAGCCTTTGGATTGGCTAATTTTAGATTGGCGCTAGTAATAATACGTCTTATAGACAACAATTTGCTACTTCGCTAATTTTGCGAGCCATGATATCGCGAAAAAAGATTAAATTCTAAAAATATCTTTCTAATATATAAAAAATTAATTAATAGAATTATAAATTGTGTGGATTATTAATTAGGAAAGAATATAAGCAGAAAAAACGACTGCTTAATGTTAATTGGCAGGACTCGATAAAACTAAGGGCAATGATTATGCATTGCCCTTTTTGAGTTACCGCTTAATTTATGATGCTTTTTTCATTTTTTTATTCATTTCTTCAACCTCTAAATCAAGCTCTTTGATTTTGGCTTCCATCAATGAATGGCAATATTCCGATAACTCTCTAACCTGATCTCGGCTATAGGCTGAGGTATCGATAGGCTCTAGCATCTCAATGATAACATGGCCATTATTCCAACGATTTAACTTAATTTTACCCTGCGTACTGGATACACACACTGGTACAATCGGCACACCCGCAGCAATAGCAGCATGAAAAGCACCGGTTTTAAATGGCAGTAAACCACGACCACGGCTGCGTGTACCTTCAGGGAACATCCATACGGAAATCTTACGTTTTTTGATTTGATCGGCTACTTGGGAGATCGTGTTATGTGCTTTCGAACGATTCGCGCGGTCGATCAAAATATTCCCCGTGATCCAATACAAAAAACCAAAGAATGGAATAAATACCAAGCTTTTTTTACCTACCGTCACCGTTCTAGGCAACACGCCATTGGACATGGTGACCATATCGTAGTTATTTTGGTGGTTACCAATATAGATACTTGGACCATAGCTTTTGGCTTTTTTAGGCACGCGATTGATCACTTTAAGACCAAAAACAACCGATAAGCGCCCAAACATATGGCCGAAGGTCATCACGTGTTTTGGGTTGCGTGGGCTAAATAAGCAATAGATAGCACCGCCCACACAAACAAGGATGGTGTAGATAATGACAATAATCGCTCTAATAAGCGCTAACATACTAACCCCAAATTAGCGGAGTATTCGTACTCCGCGATGAATTTTAACCTTTGGTGCCCAATATCAAACCTTGATAAGGCACCCATTAAATTTATTGTTATGCGTTATCTACTGGCTCGATATCGATACGCTCAATATTGTGCATTCCACGCGGTAACGATGTCCCTTTGCGGCCACGTTCCGAACGGTATTTCTGTAGATCTTCAGCTTTAAATTTCAGTTTTCGTTTACCAAAATGCAGTGTCATTGAAGCACCAACAGGCAAAATCATCAACCAAGTTAATACATCTTCACCACTTACCGCTTGTGCCCCTGCAATATTGATAATTTTGTTGCCTTTACCTTTTGATAACTGAGGTAAATCGGCCACAGGGAAAATTAACATGCGCCCTGCTTTGGTGATTGCCAATAACAAATCTTCCTGCTCGTTATTAAGCTCAATCGGTGCCAGCACTTTTGCATTTTCTGGTAACGAAATTAATGCTTTACCAGTTTTATTTTTTGTCACTAAGTCATTAAATGTACAAATAAAACCATAGCCAGCATCTGACGCCATCAAGTATTTTTGCTCTTCTGGCGCCATGAGAACATGCTCAATTGTCGCACCCGGTGGTAGCGTTAATTTACCCGTTAGAGGCTCACCTTGGCTACGTGCAGATGGCAATTCCAACGGATCAACCGAATAGCTACGCCCTGTCGTATCAAGGAATACGGCGGCTTGGTTCGATTTACCACGGGCTGCACCTTTAAAGCCATCACCCGCTTTATAGTTCAAGTTGGTTGGCTCAATATCATGGCCTTTCGCACTACGCACCCACCCCATATCAGACAGCACGACAGTAATTGGCTCTGAAGGTAGAATTTCATGTTCGCTCATGGCTTTCGCCTCTTCGCGTTCATGGAGTGGAGAACGGCGATCATCACCATAGGCTTTTGCATCAGCCTGAATTTCTTTTCTAATTAACGTATTCAGACGGCGCTCTGAACCTAAAATCGCTTGTAGCTCATCACGCTCTTTTGCTAATTCGTCTTGTTCACCACGGATTTTCATCTCTTCTAATTTGGCTAAATGACGTAATTTCAGCTCTAAGATAGCCTCCGCCTGCGTGTCCGAAATATTAAAACGGGACATCAACACTGATTTTGGCTCATCTTCAGTACGGATAATTTCGATAACTTCATCAATGTTTAGATAAGCAATTAATAAACCGTCTAAAATATGCAAACGCCTTAAAACTTTGTCTAAACGGTGATTCAAGCGGTTACGCACAGTTTGGCGACGATACGCAATCCACTCTGTTAATATCTCAACCAAGCCTTTCACCGCAGGGCGGTTATCTAAGCCGATCATGTTGAGGTTAACGCGGTAGCTTCTTTCTAAATCCGTTGTGGCAAATAAGTGAGTCATCACTTGTTCGAGGTCAACGCGATTACTGCGTGGAACAATCACTAAACGTGTTGGGTTTTCATGGTCAGATTCATCACGTAAATCTTCCACCATCGGCAATTTTTTCGCACGCATTTGGCTCGCGATTTGCTCGAGAACTTTAGCCCCCGAAACCTGATGAGGTAATGCCGTGATGACCGCATTACCATCTTCTTTTTCCCATACCGCACGCATACGCACTGAGCCACGGCCGTTTTGATAGATTTTACGAATATCTTCACGGGAAGAGATAATTTCAGCTTCAGTTGGGAAATCAGGGCCCGGAATATACCCCATAATCTCATCAAGATTCAGGGTCGGTTTTTCCAGTAAGGCAACCAAGGCTTCTGCCACTTCACGGGCGTTGTGTGGCGGGATATCCGTTGCCATCCCGACCGCAATCCCCGTAGTACCGTTTAACAAAATATTAGGTAAACGCGCAGGCAACATTTTCGGTTCATTCATCGTACCGTCAAAGTTGGGTACCCAATCAACCGTACCATGGCCTAACTCACTCAGTAATACTTCGGCGTATTTTGATAAACGTGATTCTGTATAACGCATCGCAGCAAATGATTTCGGATCATCGGGTGCTCCCCAGTTTCCTTGACCATCCACTAATGGGTAACGATAAGAAAACGGCTGCGCCATTAACACCATCGCTTCATAACACGCGCTATCACCATGCGGATGGTATTTACCTAACACGTCACCGACGGTTCTTGCTGATTTTTTATATTTAGCGTTATTGCTCAGGCCCAGTTCTGACATCGCATACACGATACGACGCTGAACAGGTTTTAGCCCATCACCAATAAACGGCAGCGCCCTATCCATGATGACGTACATCGAATAGTTTAGATAGGCGCTTTCAGTAAAGGCATGAAGCGGTAAACGCTCCACACCATCATGAGTAATTTCACTCATTCAATTCGTTCCTTACTCTTTTTATCGCAGGATGTTAGACATCAATTTCAGCCATATCGCCTTTTTCTTGCAGCCAATTGCGGCGGTCTTCTGAGCGTTTTTTCGCCAAAAGCATATCCATCACTGCAAGGGTTTCTTGATAGTTTTCATCATCGATGATCAACTGAACAAGGCGACGAGTATTAGGGTCCAACGTGGTTTCACGCAATTGAAGTGGGTTCATTTCCCCTAGCCCTTTAAAGCGCTGAACGTTGGGTTTACCACGTTTACGGCTTAACCTGTCGAGAACCGCATTTTTTTCACTTTCGTCTAATGCGTAAAAGGTTTCTTTGCCTAAATCAATACGGTACAACGGTGGCATTGCCATATAAACATGCCCCGCTTTCACTAAAGTTGGGAAGTGGCGAACAAATAACGCGCACAGTAATGTCGCGATATGCAAACCATCCGAGTCCGCATCCGCAAGGATGCACACTTTACCGTAACGTAGCTGGCTTAAATCTTCGCTATCAGGGTCGATACCAATCGCCACAGAAATATCATGAACCTCTTGTGAAGCTAACACTTCATCAGAAGAAACTTCCCATGTATTCAGTATCTTACCACGCAGTGGCATAATCGCCTGATATTCGCGGTCGCGGGCTTGCTTCGCTGAGCCCCCTGCCGAGTCCCCTTCAACGAGGAACAATTCAGTCATTTTTAAGTCTTGCGAGCTACAATCCGCCAGCTTGCCCGGCAATGCAGGGCCGCTTGTTAGCTTCTTACGCACCACTTTTTTCGCGGCACGCATCCGGCGTTGTGCGCTTGAAATCGCCATTTCCGCCAGTTGTTCCGCAATTTGTACGTTTTGGTTTAGCCACAGGCTAAAGGCGTCTTTGACAACGCCAGAAACAAAAGCCGCACATTGGCGTGAAGACAGACGTTCTTTAGTTTGCCCTGCAAATTGTGGGTCTTGCATTTTCACTGAAAGCACATAGGTACAGCGCTCCCAGATATCATCCGCAGATAGCTTTACTCCACGTGGCAAGATATTGCGGAACTCACAGAATTCACGCATCGCATCCAGCAAGCCTTGGCGTAATCCATTGACGTGAGTACCACCTTGCGCTGTCGGGATCAGGTTTACATAGCTTTCGGTCAGCAGCTCGCCACCTTCTGGTAGCCATAACAGCGCCCATTGGGCCGCTTCTGTTTCGCTAGAAAACTCCCCAGTAAAGGGTTTTTCTGGTAACGCTTCTAAGCCATCAACAGATTCCATTAAATAATCGGTTAACCCATCGCTATAGCACCAGCTTTGCTCAGTATTGTTGAGCTGATCCTTAAACGTGATTTTCACGCCAGGGCATAAAACGGCTTTGGCTTTTAAGTTATGGGTTAAACGGGAAACTGAAAATTTCGGACTATCAAAATAGCTCTCATCAGGCCAAAAATGCACGCTGGTTCCTGTGTTACGCTTCCCACAAGTACCAATCACATGCAAATCTTCGACTTTATCGCCATTTTCAAAGGCGATTTGATATACCTGACTATCACGGCGCACAGTTACTTCAATGCGTTTTGATAACGCATTAACAACGGAAATACCAACACCGTGCAAACCACCTGAAAATTGGTAGTTTTTATTGGAGAATTTTCCGCCAGCATGCAACTGGCCTAAAATCAATTCAACCGCTGGAACTTTCATTTCTGGGTGAATATCAACAGGCATTCCCCGCCCATCATCAATCACCTCAATGGATTGATCAGCGTGTAAAATAACTTCAATGTGCCCCGCATGCCCAGCAAGCGCTTCGTCGACACTATTATCAATTACTTCTTGAGCCAAATGGTTCGGACGCGAGGTATCTGTATACATCCCCGGGCGACGGCGAACAGGCTCCAAACCACTGAGGACTTCAATAGCCTCTGCGTTATAACTAGATTGAGTCATGTTGTCATTCTGCGGTAATAGGTGATTAATTGAACTATTCAATCAGTGAGTTACTGTTGATAATAACAGTGTTCATGCGTTTTAGCACTATTTCTCTACCAATTGAAGAAAATGGACAATTTGAGAAAAGTAAGCGTCAAAACCAATAAAGGCATGATTACCGTCAGGTTCTACAGTCTGTTTACACTTTGAAAGATAGGTAACAGCTTCACGATAATCAAGTACTTCATCGCCCATTTGTTGTAACAACCAAATTCGATTAGGTGCAGAAAGCTGTTCGATATGTAACGCTTTCAGCTCGCCAATATGTTTCGGTTCCAGAACATATTGTTCGTGGGTATAGGGGTTAATATTGACACCCAAATAGTCTTGTAGCAAGTCAAACGGGCGCACTGCGGGGTTGACCACCACCGCGGGAAGTTGATAACGCTCTGAAAACCAAATAGAAAAATAGCCGCCAAGGGACGAGCCAACTAAACCAATTTGCTCATGTCGATGCTGTTGAATAATCGCATCCAACATAGCTTCGGCTTGCGCAGGGAAATTCGGTAATTGGGGGACAATCATATTAATATGAGGATGATTAGTCTCAACCCATTGCTTTAAGCTATTGGCTTTTGCCGATAATGGCGAACTGTTAAAACCATGAATGTAGAGTAATGTAGCCATCGCGAATTAATACCCGTCTGAGTCTAAATCAGGGCTAAATTCGCGTGTTTCTAAGCGATGCACCGTTGTCGTAACGTGCCTTTGCCCTTTTTCATTCACGCTTAACTCTAGGTATCGCCAACCTGGAGCGACAGTATCTAAGGCAAAATTTGTACAGTGTGGCTTAAATTGAACGCAAGTCGATGGCGTGGCTAATAAACGGATCCCATGCCAATTTTCATCCATTTCCTGATGAATGTGCCCGCAAAGCATCGCTTTCACGTTCGGATAGCCTTTTAAATAATCCGCTAAGATATGTGAGTTTCTTAGGCTGTGCTGATCAAGCCATGTACAACCCGATGGTAGAGGATGGTGATGCAGCATCACTAATGTGGTGCGTTGAGGCTCCGCATCCAAACTCGCTTTCATCCATTCTAATTGCTGCTCAGAAAGCTCACCGTGAGGCACATCTTGCAATTGGCTATCTAGCATAAGAATTTGCCATTCTTCGCCAATCAAAATCTGTTTTGCACTCGAAATTCCAGCCACCCGCAGGCTTTCTACCATCGCAGGCGGATAATCATGATTTCCGGGGAGCCAAACACAAGGTGCAGGAATACGTTCAATGCCTTTTGCAAAGTGTTGATAAGCTTTTGGTGATTGGTCTTGAACCAAATCCCCTGTTGCAACGATCAAGTCAATTGGGAGATTTTGTGCTGCGATAGCATCAAGTACCGCCTGATAGCTTTTATAGGTGTTTACACCTAACAGGGTGTTTTCTGTATCTGCAAACAGATGCGTATCAGTAACCTGTAAAATTCTCACAATGTTAGAGTGCTTTGCAGTCACTTCAAGCTGGCTATCCAAAAGTCTTCCTTTTCCGTCAATATTGTTAATACTTAACCTATTCTATTCATTACAACTATACAAAAACTCAACGCACTGACAGTTAGCTTATCTAGCTTATGAATTTTCTTCATTACCCCAAAAAACACGCTTAATTACGCTAAATAATTCGAGTTGCAAGAAGGCGGCAATCGAAACTATCCCAAGGAGCATACATTAGTATGTGACTTGGGTTGCGCAGTGCAGCCAACACACTTGCAGCTTGAAGTATGACGAGTAATTAGTTAAATATCTGCTAATCAGCACACACTTCACTAGATTAATTGTTCTTTAAGATAGTTTCATCCATTTTTCATTAAGTTTATGATAATTGAGCTGTAACCACTGAATAGCAATGACTGTTGCAGCATTATCGATAGTGCCGTTTTCTACCCACTGATAGGCCTGCTCGCGGCTAACAACGTGCACTTTGATATCTTCATTTTCAGATGCTAAGCCGTGAATACCTTGGGCTTGGCGGCTATCTACTTCACCAATAAACACGTGCATGCGTTCCGTCGTACCACCGGGGCTAGAAAGGTAGCTGAGTGCTTTCTCCGTATGGCGGATTTCTAGGCCAGCTTCTTCTATCGCTTCACGGCGAATAACCTCTTCTGGGGATTCATTTTCTTCAATCATCCCGGCAACGGCTTCGAGCAACCACGGCGTTTCGCTAGTTTCTATTGCTGGGAAGCGAATTTGTTCGATTAACACGACATTATCGGTTTGTGGATCATAAGGTAAAACCACGCCTGCGTGACCGCGCTCAAAAACTTCACGGCGAATTTCATGACTCCATCCACCCGCAAACAACCGATGGCGAAATCGGTATTCAATCATTTGAAAAAAACCGTTAAATAATTTACGCTTGGATATAATTTCAACATCATTTTTGCCAAATTTAATTGGCTGTTCTATTTTATTTGTCATTGCATTCTCCAAACCCATTAATTTCCATCTTAAGGAAATAATTGTGGATTAAAACTGTTTTTAAAGTTTTTTAGCCTTAGATGAGGTAATGTTTAATAAAATTGAGACAAAATGGCACAAAAGGCTACCGTTAATTCAAACGAACCTCTGCTACAATAAGCGCCATTATTCAAATCTAAGAGCAACAATAGGGTCTGTTTTTTTCATGACTGTCTCTAAAGCGCATTTTTTATATCAATCGCCTAAATTAGGCATGGTACGTTTTAGGTAACAGACTCAACATAATTTGCTGTTTAATCAAGGAATCAAAATGAAGAAACTGCTTCCCCTTTTAATTGCGATGAGTTTTGTGGGTCTCAGTACCAATAGCTTCGCAGACGATTTACTACAGGTTTACCAAAAATCGAAAGAAAGTAACCCCGAGTTAAGAAAATCATTAGCTGAACGTAATCAAGCTTTTGAGAAAATTAATGAAGCTCGCAGCCCATTATTACCTCAATTAGGTTTAGGCGCAGGCGCTAGCTATGGCAGTGGTTATCGTGATGCAAATAATACCGAAAGCACTGGTTTAAATGCCTCGCTGAAATTAACGCAAACTGTTTTTGATATGTCAAAATGGCGCCAACTGACGATCCAAGAAAAAACGGCGGGTATTTCTGATGTCACATACCAAACCAGCCAGCAGCAATTAATTTTAGATACAGCAACGGCTTATTTTAACGTTTTAAAAGCAATTGACGCGCTATCTTATATTGAAGCGAATAAAGAAGCCGTTTATCGCCAATTAGACCAAGTTACCCAACGCTTTAACGTCGGTCTTGTTGCAATAACTGACGTGCAAAACGCCCGTGCCAACTACGATAGCGTTATCGCACAAGAAGTTGCAGGCCGTAACGACTTAGAAAACGCGATTGAAAAACTGCGTCAAGTCAGCGGTGTATACTATAACCAACTGGCATCTTTAAATATCGATCGCTTTAAAACTACTGAGCTGGGCGATATCAACGCTATCTTAAAAGAAGCGGAAGAACGTAACCTTAGCCTGTTAAGTGCGCGCTTGGCTCAAGACGTTTCTCGTGAAAACATCCGTTTAGCAGAAACAGGCCATATGCCAACTGTTAGCCTTGATGCATCTACCGCGGTGACTAATACCTATAATCACGGTAGTGGTTACAACAATAGCTTAACGGGTAGAGGCGCAAGCAACAGTTATAATGGGCAAAACAGTATCGGCTTAAATTTAAGCATTCCATTATACACCGGTGGTGCAACTAGCTCACAAGTTGAACAAGCACAATACGGCTTCCAAGGCGCAAGCGAGCAATTGGAAAGCGTTTATCGTAATGTAGTTCAGCTAGTGCGTTCATCATTTAATAACGTCTCTTCATCTATCAGTAGCATCAATGCATACAAACAAGTTGTTGTCTCTGCACAAAGTTCATTAGATGCGATGGAAGCTGGCTACCAAGTGGGTACTCGTACGATTGTTGACGTATTAACATCAACCACTGCGCTATACCAAGCGAAGCAAAATCTGTCTAATGCACGTTATGACTATATGATTAACCAGCTGAATATTGAATTTGCTCGCGGTACGTTAAACGAAGATGACATTGCGCGCTTAAATGCGAACTTAGGCAAAGAAATTTCCACTGAGCCAAGCAGCATTATCCGTAATACTAATGCACCTAAAATTAAATAATTTTTGCATTTAATTTTAGTCAAATAGAATGACCCGCTGCGTTGGCGGGTTATTTTTTATCAAAGCTCAACAGAAACCCCCTAAATCATTCGTTTAGCCCAAATTGAATCAGCTAAAACAGTTTTACCTTCCCTCAGTAGCAAAATTCAGTCAATTCTCACTTTAGTTATTATTAAATAGTTCAAAAAATAATCTTCAGTTAATTTATTGATATTTAATAAAAATATTCATTTTTCTTTTCGACTTCCTCCCACCTTTTCTCAAAAAAGAGAAGAAAGTTACAAAAATGATAATTTCAATCTATTTCTGCCATATTTCTGCTTTAATTTTCGGCGTTTATCCCCTATCCTAGAGGTAACTTATAAAACATCTTACTTAAATCTTATTCAGGGTAATTACCATGACCATGAAGCGTACCAAAGATATTAATCAAAACGCCTTCCGCAAGTCTTGGCGTTCATACCGTTTAGCGCCTGTCGCAGTCGCTGTTAGTGCGGTATTTATGCTTTCTGCCTGTGAAGAAAGCGATGAAACGGTATCTCTGTATACCAATGCACAAGATTGTAGCCAAGCAAATCCATCTCAAGCGGATCAATGTACTCTCGCTTACAATAATGCATTACAAGAAGCCGCAAAAACTGCGCCTAAATACGCAACGCAAGCTGACTGTATTGCTGAATTTGGTGAGTCTATGTGTACTCAAGCCCCTGCTCAAGCGGGTCTTGCAGGAACGAGCTCAACCAATGGCGAGCAAACCGCACAAGCACAAAGCAGCGGCGGCAGCATGTGGATGCCACTCATGATGGGTTATATGATGGGTCGAATGATGGGCGGTAGCGCAGCATCTCAGCCACTGTTTAGCTCAAAAAATCCGGCAAGCCCAGCGAACGGTAAATTTGTCGATGCATCAGGTAAAAGCTATGGCCCTGCAGTTGCGGGCGGCCGTTCAATGAGCGTACCAAAAACGGCAATGGCACCTAAGCCACCGACCACATCAACCGTGACACGTGGTGGTTTTGGTGACACAGTTAATAAACAAGCAATGGCACAACGTTCCTCTTCATCTGCAAAATCAACGTCTTCTTCCCGTTCAATGGGTGGTTGATCTGTAATGAAACGAGTTCCTATTGTTGAGCGCCCAAATTGGCGCGAAAAAGCCTCTGAGTTTGGCTTTGAATTTCACACCATGTACGGCGAGCCGTACTGGTCTGAAGATGCGTATTATCAATTCACTCTGGCACAAATCGACGAAATCGAAGATGCAACCGCTGAACTGCATCAAATGTGCCTAAAAGTGGTTGAACGTGTTATTGAAAGTGACGAATTACTGGCACGCTTTCAAATTCCTAAACACTGCTGGGAATTTGTCCGTAGCTCGTGGAAAAGCGAACAGCCTTCATTATATTCAAGGCTCGATCTTGCCTACGATGGTGTCAACCCACCGAAATTACTGGAAAATAACGCCGATACGCCAACATCTTTATATGAATCCGCATTTTTCCAATGGATCTGGTTAGAAGATCAAATTGAAGCGGGCAAGCTGCCTGAAAATGCGGATCAATTTAACAGCATTCAAGAACAGTTGATCGAACGTTTTACTCAACTTAAAGATCAATACGGTTTCCGTCTGCTGCACATGTCTTGCTGCCGTGATACGGAAGAAGACCGTGGTACAGTGCAATATTTACAAGACTGTGCCAATGAAGCGGGCGTTGCTACCGAGTTCTTATATATTGATGAAATCGGTTTAGGTGAAAGAGGCGAATTCACAGATACACAAGATCAGGTTATCAGTAATCTGTTTAAGCTGTATCCATGGGAGTTTATGCTACGTGAAATTTTCTCTACCAAGCTGCAAGATGCTGGCGTTCGCTGGTTAGAACCTGCCTGGAAGAGCATTATTTCGAACAAAGCATTGCTACCGATGTTATGGGAAATGTTCCCTGATCATCCAAACTTGCTTCCTGCTTATTTTGCCGATGGCAAAACGCAGCCTGAGCTCGATAAGTATGTGATTAAACCTTTATTTTCCCGTGAAGGTGCCAATATCCGTATTATTGAAAATGGCAAAGAAATTGCCGCTGCGGATGGCCCATACGGCGAAGAAGGTATGATTATTCAACAATTCCACCCACTACCGCAATTTGAAGGTAGTTATACCTTAGTCGGGAGCTGGTTGGTGAATGATCAACCTGCGGGAATTTGTATTCGTGAAGATAAAGAACTGATCACTCAAGATCTGTCTCGTTTCTATCCACATACAATCATCGACTGATCAATAACTCGATCACAAAAGCCCAAGCAATTAATTTTGTTTGGGCTTTTTTATGCCTTAAAAAATATGACAACCTAAAATATCCGTGCGATTGGCTCGAAATACAACGAAGGCATTCCTCTAAATAGTTCGAGTTGTAGCTAAGTGGCAAACCAAGTCATTCAAGTATGTGATTAAGATGACTAAGAGAAGCCAACAACGTTACAGCCTGAAATATGACGAGGAAGAACCGACGATGACCGACATCATACTCAACGACCCCGACACAATTCCTTCAATCGGTGTGCTTATCTCTTCTTCACCATCCCAAGCTCCTAAAATGGGTAAAATAGGCAGGTAATGTTCTGCCGATGGGTTGGATAATTTGCCATCTTCCCTTTCTAGCCCTTTAGTGAGCGGGTGTGGGAGAGCGTTGCTTTGCAAGTTATCGTAGACAAATTGTTCAAAAGACAAAGCCCATGGATAAGGCTCTGCTTGTGCATTTTGCCAATTCATCGCACGCAGATTATGCACCACATTCCCACTGCCCATGATAAGCACGCCTTGCTCTCTGAGAACTGACAACTTTTTGCCTAACTCATAATGCCAAGTCGCAGGTTTTGTGCCATCAATGCTTAATTGGATCACCGGAATATCCGCTTCTGGATACATGCGCACTAAAATTTCCCATGTCCCGTGGTCAAGCCCCCACTCTTCCTTATCAAGGTAAATAGGTTCTGGTGCTAATAAATCAGCAACCTGCTGAGCAAGTTCTGGTGAACCTGGTGCTGGGTATTCAATTTGGTATAATGCGTCTGGAAACCCGCCAAAATCATGGATCGTTTTAGGTTTTAACATCGAGGTCACCGCCGTACCACGAGTATACCAGTGCGCTGAAATCACCAATATCGCATTTGGACGGGGTAAGGTTTTGCCGAGCTGCTCCCACGCTTTGGTATAAGGATTGTCCTCGATAGCATTCATTGGGCTACCGTGGCCTATAAAAATCGCGGGGATCTTGTTATTTACGACTGAAGTATTTACCGACATGATGATTTCAACTCCAACTCAATTAGTTTCTACTTACAGCATACGCTTTTGTGCAAAAAACACAGTGGCCTAATTATGAGTATGATCATCAAAAAAATTGAAAAGGCCACGAGGTGTGCAACTCAGTGGCCTTAATAATATTCTATATGCTTAACGTATTATCAATAACTTAAATAACTCTGGTCAAATTAGCCATTTATATTTAAGTTTAAAAAAACGAGCGCCTTCTCAAAATACGACAAGAACATTCCTCTAAATAGTTCGAGTTAGCGCAAGGCGGCAAAACAAAGCTATCCCTAGGAGCATACATAAGTATGTGACTAGGGTAGCGGCGTGAAGCCAACGCAGTGATCACTCGAAATATGACGAGGATATTCCTCTAAATAGTTCGCGTTGTGACTAGGCGGCAAACGAAGTCATTCTTAGGAGCATACACCAGTATGTGACTAAGATGGCTAAGAGAAGCCAACACCGCCACCGCTTGAAATACGACGAAGACATCCTCTAAATAGTTCGCGTTGTGGCTAGGCGGCAAACGAAGTCATTCTTAGGAGCATACATAAGTATGTGACTAAGATGGCTAAGAGAAGCCAACACCGCCACAGCGCGAAATATGACGAGGATCAGCTCGCTTTCTTTTCAAGCTGCAAACGATATTGAACTAAATCCTCGATAGTCACTACCGTCAGACCATGTTGCTTACCGAATGCCGTCACATCTGGTGTACGAGCCATTGAGCCATCATCGTTGGTCAATTCACATAATACACCTGCTGGTTTAAACCCTGCTAAAGACGCTAAATCGATAGAGGCTTCTGTATGACCACGACGTGCTAATACACCGCCTTCGCGACCTCGCAATGGGAAAACGTGGCCTGGGTGGTTTAGGTCTGCTGGCACTGCGTTATCGGCAATCGCTGCACGAATAGTTGTAATACGGTCTGCGGCTGAAACACCTGTCGTGACACCGTTTGCTGCTTCAATCGTCACGGTAAAGCCCGTTTGATTTTGGCTGGTGTTATTTTCCACCATCATTGGCAGTTCCAGTTTTTTACGACACTCTTCAGTGATACACAAGCACACAATGCCGCTGCTGTAGCGAATGGTAAATGCCATTTGCTCTGCGGTCATGGTTTCTGCTGCAAAAACTAAATCGCCTTCGTTCTCACGATCTTCATCGTCCAGAACAAGAACACCTTGGCCTTGACGTAAGGCTTCGAGAGCTTTTTCAACACGTTCGATTGGATTACCGAATTCGGAAAGTAGCGTATGATCCATGGTAAAAACCTCTTAAATAGTTATTAACTAGTTACCAGAATCAAGGCAGTCTTAGGATTACGAGAAATGATGAATAAATAAATTGCCCATAAGTGGCAACCTACCCATTCAGGTATGCAGAACATGATTGTGCATTACGGCACAAATATGCAGATACAGTTAATTCTCTCCCATCCGGACTATAACCGTCGGCTCCAGATTCACACTGGATCTGCTGACCTTTATCACCAAAATGATAAAGCGCTCGCGGGCTTCATGCGCGTTGCATGTTACCGCCGGTGGGGACTTTCACCCCGCCCTGAGATAAACGCAATTAATATAACGCCAATAATTCTACTACGCAACGATGCTTTTCAAAATTGGCGAGCCTCTCACACTTTTGGTCAAAAAACATGAATAAAAACCTAGAGTTATCAGGGGTAATTAAAAATACAGAAATCACTGTTTGCCCATAAGGTATAAAAAACCAAGAATACGTAAATTATCCTAAATATCTAGATAAACACCATACTTAACTAAAATAATTCATCAGTTTATATAATAATACTCAGTAATAAGAACACAATTAAAGGAATAGCACCGTGAAAAAGTACCGTTTTATCTTTCCCATTTTTTTAGTGATTGGCATCTTATTTTTAATCGGAACGGCTTTTACGCTTAATTCCGGTATGGATATGGCAAAAAATGGCATCAAAACAACAGGGGTAATCACTGATCTGGACATCAGTGTTTCGGAAGATAAGTCAAAAACCTATTTTCCAATTGTTGAATTTACCACCCTAGAAAATCAAAAAATTGAGTTTCGTTCATCGATGGGGAGCAGTAGCTATCGAAATAGTATCGGCCAATCCATTGATATACTTTATAACCCTGCAAACCCACAAGATGCCATTATTGATTCATTCTTTGGCGTATATGGTCTGAGTATTTTTCTGGGAATTTTCGGCGGTGTATTTACGTTAATTGGCGGTATTCCTGTTTTGCTCGGTGTCGCCAGTAAGAAAAAAAGCACCCGTTTGTTGCGTGAGGGGACGCCAATTCAAGTCAAAATCACGGGCGTTGAAGAAAATACCATGATCCAAGTGAATAAGCGTTCTCCTTATCAAATTATTGCAGATGTACATGATAAAAGTACAAATTCAATTAAACGTTATAAAAGTGAGAATATTTATTTTGACCCATCTCCTTATATTGATAGGGAAAATGTAACCATTTATCTCGATAAAAGTAATGCCAATAAATACTACATGGACATCAGTTTTTTACCTGAATTGAAATAGCCTTAAAATGACCATCTTGGGTAATTCACCCTTCAAGGTGGTCATTTATCCCTCTGTCTCATCCCCTCTTGCCCCCTTGTGCGCCAAGTATCATCTGGAAACAGGAAAAGAGTTTATTACCACGACAAGAGGTATTACACTACCCGCAACTCATTTCTTAAAAAATTTAAGGACCCGCGAATGCTCGATCCGAAAAAACTTGAACAAGTTGCTCGCCAAATTCAAGGTGCTTTACCCCAAGGCGTACGTGATTTAGGTGAAGATTTTGATAAAAAACTGCGCTCACTGCTACAGTCGCAACTTGGCAAATTAGACTTAGTCAGCCGTGAAGAGTTTGATATTCAAACTCAAGTATTGTTACGCACTCGCGAAAAGTTAGCCAAAATGGAACAACGCATCAGCGCCCTTGAAGCCAGCTTAAGTACTGAAGAAAAAACAGCTGAATAAACCGAATTGTGACGCCTCGTTGGCGTCACATTTTACTCATTAGACACTAACTCGCGTTCTAATAACTGTACGATATACTGATTTTTAGAGATCTTATGAGCTGTTGTCGCAGCATTTAAATAAGCTTCCAAGCGGCTAGGATAACGCAACGTGAATGACTTCACGGTACCTTCATCTTTAAATGGCTGTATTCCTTCCTCACGACAACTTTCAATATAATCACTTAATGAGATTTGCCCTTCTTTTTTCAGCCCTTCAATACTATCGGAAACAAAATCACAATAACCACTCACATCTAAAAATTGACCGCGAAATGCTTTAATGTCTGCCTCATAGGTGACAGAAGCAGGATGCCCATTGATTGTCATGACATTACTGCTTTTAATCATATTCCACCCCTATTATGTTTTCTAACCATTCACGTAATCCATTAACCGCGCCTTTATCCATTGTGTTCCCCGGATGAGGTTGGTGTGTCAGAAACAACGAACCACATAAAATAAACCTGCGTCGTGAGCCATTACCCTTTTTGATTTGACCACCTAGATGATTGATTAAACTGAGTACATCATCCCACCTAATGGCTGATTTAGGTGGGATGGTCAGTATATCAACCATGGTTTTCCGGTGCTTAGCACTCAATTCCCTGATTTTGATCATCGTCTATTCCATGACGTCATTAACTGATATCAAATTAAGATAAAAACACAATGACGTCAATAGATGACGTCATTGTTATTTAAAACCATTAAATAATAAAAAACCCAGCTTCGGCATATCACCAAAGCTGGGCCATCAATAATTAACGAACTAATCAGTGATTAGCTGGTTTTCATAATATTTTTAATAATATTGGTGGTTGAAATACCATCTTCGAAATTAAGTACTTTGACTTCACCACCCGCAGCCCAAACCTCAGCACTGCCTGCGATATCTTCAGGGCGATAATCACCCCCTTTAACCAGAATATCAGGTAGAACTTCAGCAATTAAACGTTGCGGCGTGTCCTCTTCAAAAGCCACGACCCAATCTACCGCCCCTAGCGCACCTAAAACAATCATACGCTGCTCTAATGGGTTCACTGGACGCGTTTCACCTTTAAGACGACGCGTTGATGCATCGCTATTTACCGCAACAATCAGTCTATCACCCAACTTACGTGCATTAGCTAAATACGAAACATGGCCTGCGTGCAAAATATCAAAGCACCCGTTAGTCATCACCACGCGCTCACCACGTTGCCTTGCATTGGCAACCGCTTGTTTGAGCTCACTTTCGGTCATCACACCAAAGCCCGTATCTGCACGGCCACGGATCGCATTTTCCAATTCGATAGGAGAAACAGTGGATGTTCCAAGTTTACCAACAACAACACCCGCCGCGGCATTCGCTAACGCACAAGCTTCGTGTAATGGACGACCAGATGCAATTGATGCCGCTAATACACCAATGACCGTATCACCCGCCCCCGTGACATCAAACACTTCTTGTGCTTGTGTTGGCAGATGCAGTGGCGCTTCATCACGGCGGATCAGGCTCATGCCTTGTTCTGAGCGCGTGATCAATAACGCTTTTAATTCCAATGAATTAAGTAGCGCCATCCCTTTTTCTTCAACATCTTGATTTGTCTTGCAAGACCCAACGATGGCCTCAAACTCAGACATATTTGGCGTTAATAACGTTGCGCCGCGGTAGCGCTCAAAATTGCTCCCTTTCGGGTCAATCAATACAGGTACACCCGCTTTATTTGCTAACGCTATCATTTTTTCAACGTGAGTTAATGCGCCTTTTGCGTAGTCAGATAGCACTAATGCGCCGATGTGTGGCAAAGCTTGTTCAATACGCTCTAAAACAGGCGCCACATCGACGTTGTCAAAACCTTCTTCAAAATCAAGGCGAATTAACTGCTGGTTACGAGAAAGCACCCGTAATTTTGTAATCGTTGGATGTGTTGGGATAGCAACAAAATCACAGCGAACTTGTACCGCATTTAAGTTTTCCGTTAATGCTTTTGCTGCATCATCAATCCCTGTTAAGCCGACAAGACGAGAGCTTGCCCCCAATGATGCAATATTCATCGCGACGTTTGCCGCGCCACCTGGGCGTTCTTCTACCATCGTGACTTTAACCACTGGCACAGGGGCTTCTGGGGAAATACGGTTTGCAGGGCCATGCCAATAACGGTCTAACATCACATCGCCAACTACCAGCACACCGGCTTTTTTGTAATCCGGAAGAGTTACTTTCATCCTGCACTCCAGTTTTAAAAAGGAAATTTGATCATAATTAGCGAAATATTAGCATATTGCGCTAATTAGCTAAATAAAATACGTTTTAACTCATTCACCTAACCATTTTTGCCAACTGGCTAACACTTGCTCACGTTGCTCTGCAAATTGGCTGATGTCCACACGACTGGGTAATGACTGCAAGGCTAAGTGATGCAGTTCATTGCGCATGGTAACGTAAGCTTGAGTTAGTGCGTTAGCTTCTTCTTCCGACATAAAATCGTACTGTGCCATCAGTTCAAAAATACGCACATTGTCAGACCAACGCGTTAATGCTTTATTTTGTGAGGCAAAGCGCAGCACCAAATATTGAGCGATAAACTCAATATCCGTGATCCCACCAGGGTCAGCCTTTAAATCAAACTCATTGGCTTGGTGGCTACCTAAGTGCTGGTGCATTTTTACTCGCATGTCCCGCACTTGCTGTTGCAGTGTGTCTGCCTCTCTTGGCAAACACAGGGTTTCATGGCGAATTCGGGTAAATTGCTGTTGTAATTCAACATCACCAAATACCATTCGAGCACGAATAAGTGCTTGGTGCTCCCATGTCCATGCATCATTTTTTTGGTAATCATCAAAGGATTGAATGGTACTAACCAACATCCCTGACTCCCCAGATGGCCTTAAACGAGCATCCACTTCATATAGAACTCCGGATGCCGTACGCGTACTAAATAAGTGAATAATGCGCTGTGCAACACGTAAATAAAACTGCCTTGCATCAATAGAGCGCTCACCGTTAGTGACCACATTCAAGGGGCAATCAAACAGAAAAACCAAATCTAAATCAGAGCTATAGCCTAATTCCCAGCCCCCCAACTTACCGTAGCCTAATACAGCAAAACCATATTGCTTGCTATCACCTTGTGCTAAATGGGCAGGTTCACCGTAGCGCTTCACCATTTTTTGCCATGCTTGATGAACAACAGCATCAATAATGGCTTCAGCAAGGTAGGTTAAGTGGTCACTGACTTTCATGACAGGCAGCACGCCAGAAATATCTTCCGCAGCAATTCGCAAGAGTTGCGCCTGTTTGAATTGGCGCAATGCTTCCAGCTGCTGCTCTTCATCCTCTTCAGGCACACGCATCAAATATTGGCGTAATTCATCGCGATACGCTGTTAATGGAAGAGGCTGATAAAGCGATTGTGGGTCAAGTAATTCGTCGAGAAGCAAAGGATGGCGAGAGAGCTGCTCAGCAATCATTGGCGAAGCAGCACACAAGCGAATAACGTGGGTCAGTACCTCGTCAAATTCAAGCATCAACTCAAGGTAAGTGGTTCTGCTGACGATACTGAGCAACAATGGCGTAATACGCTCAAGGACTTGCCCTGCATCATCACGTTCACCAATTTTTGCCAATAACTTGGGCATAAGCTCATCAAGAACATCGCGCCCTCTTGGCCCGATAGTGCGTTTGTTCAAGTCATGGCGGAACATTAAAATGCCATGAATAATCCGCTGAGCAATGTCTTCATTCTGAGAGGGTAAGTAGGCGGCAAGTTCTTCTTTAGACAGGTCGCTTTGCCACAATGTGATGTAAATTTCATCGAAATTCCCCGCATCTTCAGCATCATCATCTTGCCCGATTTGCTCAGTAAATATTTGGTGGACTGCTACCATTTTTTCACTTAACGATGCGTAAAAACCCGCCCAATTGGCAAAATTCATTCCCCACGCTAAACGCGCTTGGTTAAGTGCATCGTCAGGGAGTGTCTGGGTTTGTTGGTCATCAATGCTTTGCAGTAGATTTTCCACTCTACGCAGAAAAATATAGCTATCTTGCAGGATATCTAACTGATTGTCGGGTAATAAAGCGAGTTCGCGGATCCCTTGAAACGTGGTAAACAACGATTGTGATTGTAAAACCGGTTCACGGCCCCCACGGATCAGCTGAAAAACTTGGGAAATAAACTCGATCTCACGGATCCCTCCTGCGCCCAGTTTGATGTTATCCACCAAACCACGGCGGCGCACCTCCCGCTCAATCATATTTTTCATATTGCGCAGGGACTGGATCACGCTGAAATCAATATAGCGGCGATAAACAAACGGGCGCAATAATTTACGCAAACTTTCGGCGTAATGCAGGCTATCGGGTCCCATAATTCGCGCTTTGACCATCGCATAACGTTCCCAATCACGCCCTTGCTCTTGGTAATAATCTTCCAGCGCTGAAAAGCTGAATACTAGCGGGCCGCTATCACCAAACGGTCGCAAACGCATATCCACTCGATAAACAAAACCGTGGACGGTGACTTGATCGAGCATGCGGATCAACTTTTGCCCTAAGCGAGTAAAGAATTGCGCATTATCAAGCTCTTTGCGGCCACCTTGCGTAACACCGTTTTCTGGGTAGGCAAAAATAAGGTCAATATCGGAAGAGAAATTCAGCTCTCTCCCCCCTAATTTG
This sequence comes from Providencia sp. UF-224, assembly GCF_058245955.1. NCBI lineage: Bacteria > Pseudomonadati > Pseudomonadota > Gammaproteobacteria > Enterobacterales > Morganellaceae > Providencia > Providencia sp. UF-224. Next base: position 29,250 of record NZ_JBSICC010000006.1, read on the forward strand.
CCCATTCCCAGTACTAACAGCGGTTGTGGTTTTCCTTCGTGGTTACAAGGCGTTCCCCACTGCTGGCTATATTCCTGATACAGCCAATCCCTTGCTGCAACAATCAAGGTTTCCGCTAATACACTGAGTTGGTAAATAGTGTCTTTCTGCGAACACACTGCCAATACTTGCATCCACGTACAGCGCACTAATATTTGGTGGCGAAACGTGCGCAGCACCTGCATTAAATGGTCTTCACTTGAAACAGATGAAATACTGTTCGCAAGCCAAGTCTCATAATGTTGCCACTCATCTGCCTTCGGTGGGTTCGTGCGGATATCCAATAAAAACCGTGAGTGTGCAAGTACCTGTTTAAGTGCGAAATCACTAAAAGAGAGCACTTGAGCTTCATCTTCACTTAAAGGCAATAAATCAGGCGCTTGGCCTGCTAACTGATTTAAAACACGTTCTTTTTGGGCTCGGAGTAAATCAGGCAGTGGATGCATGTTGTTTAAATCCTAGTGATCTTCTTGGTAGGTCAGCGCACTTAACCATTGAATAAAGGCCAGCTTACACTTTAACCACTCGCTGCTATAACAAAAATCATCCGCACTGATGGCTTCATTCGCAATATCTAAGCGTAATTGGTCTAACGGCGTATCATGGATAAAATGAGGGGCAGAGTTTTGATAATGTACCAAAAAGGCTTGAACAAAACGCAAAAACTCAACAAAACCTTGGCGTGCATCGTTTTCACCAGCTAACCAATAAGTTTCATGTTGCTGACACAATAACTGCATATGCGTCAGCGATTTTTCAATTGGCTGTTCTTCATAATCAAATAGTGATTCAGGACGGGTTAATGGCGCTTTAGTCGGTGAAAGTAGGGAATAACCTCGAGCGGCTTTACTTAAGGAGGACAAATACAGCCCATCAATATCTGCAAATTTTTTCGCTAAATTAAGCACATCCGCAATAAAGCCTTTTTTGAGCTCTAACTCAAACTCTTGAATGGGTAAATCTTTTGCACCTGCAGAAATTTCACCTTGGTCAAGTACGACCTCAATTTCACTGTCTTCAAATGTCACTAACCATTTTTCACGCGTAAAATTGGTGCTAAATAACACGCTGAGTTCAGATTGCAATGCTATAACATCCGTACCTTCGGGCCAGATTTCTTCAGGAAAAGCAGCAAGATTCAGCTCAGGAGAATCAATATCGACATTGTATTCAGGTCGCTGATGCAAACCACCAATCGCCTGCCCCGCCGTTTTCATCGTTATTTCATAACGTCCATCACAGCCACGAATACGTAATCCCATATCCCATTGACGTAATTGCCTTTGTGGCGTGTCAAAATAAATATTAGTTAACTTCGTTGGCTCACTGTATTGATGAGGCAATGTCGATATACTCTGACGGACAGCCTCAATGGCCTCACTTTTGGCGGCTAATTTGAGTTCAACCTCAACGTGGCTCATACATATCCTTATCTGATAATTTCACTGCACTCATCTTACCCCAATCAAGCGGTGCTGAGAAAAGAAACTGTATTGAAATCAAAAATTCTCTCTGCCAGATTTCTTTTAGTGAGTTATCTTGAAAAAAGAGTAAAAATAAGGGTAATTTAGACAGTTAGGATAGTTCTCATTATCCTTTAGTGTACCAAGACATCGGTGTTTAGGGTTTGCACCCTGCCACTTTACTTATTAGTATTTAATGAATACCACATTCATTCACCACCAAAAGACTGTAAATACCATGCGAAAAATTCCATTATTATTAATTTCAATCATGGGGCTAGGCCTTTCCTTAAACACACAAGCAGCAGAAAAGCGTTATGTTTCAGATGACTTATCAACATATGTTCATAGCGGCCCTGGCACAAAATATCGTATCGTAGGAACGCTCAATGCAGGGGAAGAAGTTGAACTCATTTCCACTGACAATAAGTTTGCTCAGGTACGCGATGATAAAGGCAGAACCGTTTGGCTACCTGCTGATCAGCTTAACAATAAGCAAAGCATGAAAACTCGCATCCCAGAACTTGAGGCCGAAAATCAAAAACTCCGCCAACAGTTAGATAATATTGATGGTACATGGAACACACGAACCGCCGATATGCAGCAAAAAGTGGCAGACAACGACAATATCGTTCGCCAACTGAAAGCAGAAAATGAAAAATTAAAGAATGAATTAATTAAGTCAGGTAAAAAACTCGAGATTGCTGAAGTGAACCTTGACGATCGCCGCCGTGAATTGATTTTACAATGGTTTATGTATGGTGGTGGCGTGGCAGGTGCAGGCTTAATTTTAGGTTTAATTTTACCGCACCTCATTCCACGCCGTAAAAAACGTAATGATGGCTGGGCGTAATTAAGGTTATCGCGATGAAAGTGTATCTTGTCGGTGGTGCCGTACGTGACCAACTCTTAAAGCTTCCTATTTCTGATAGGGATTTTGTGGTGGTTGGCACGACACCTGAAGCTATGCTGGCAGAGGGTTTTCAGCAAGTTGGGAAAGATTTTCCCGTCTTTTTGCACCCGAAAACCCATGAAGAATACGCGTTAGCCCGAACAGAACGGAAAATCGGGGCGGGCTATACTGGTTTTAGCTGCTACAGCGCACCTGATGTCACTATCGAAGATGACTTACTACGTCGCGATCTCACCATTAATGCCATCGCCCAAAGCGATTCAGGGGAAATTATCGACCCGTTCAATGGCGTGAATGACCTCGAAAAGCGGGTACTACGCCATGTTTCGGATGCATTTGCGGAAGACCCTTTGCGCGTTTTGCGGGTCGCACGCTTTGCCGCGCGTTATTTTGAACACGGCTTCACAATTGCCCCTGAAACACTGGCGTTAATGCAGTCGATGGCGATGACGGGAGAGTTATCGCACTTAACGGCAGAACGCGTTTGGGTTGAAACAGAAAAAGCCCTTAAATCGAACGCACCGCAAGTTTATTTTGAGGTTTTACGCCAATGTGGTGCGCTTGCAGTGCTGTTCCCTGAGATTGATAATTTATTTGGCATTCCTGCCCCTGAAAAGTGGCACCCTGAAATCGACACAGGGGTTCACACGTTGATGGTGATGAAAGTGATTGCAGCGTTGTCCAATGATGTGGACATTCGCTTTGCCGCACTTTGCCATGATTTGGGAAAGGCGCTTACGCCCCCTGAGGTTTGGCCAAGCCATCCTAACCATGGGGAAGCGGGTATTCCACTTATTGAGCAGCTTTGTAATCGTCTTCGAGTCCCAACAGATGCGAGGGATTTAGCACGTTTAGCTGCGCGATACCACGATAAAATTCACGTCATCAATCGGTTATCTGCGGGTGATTTAGTGGCAGTTTTTGATGGCTTAGATAGTTGGCGCAAGCCAGAGCGTATTATGCAGCTCAGTTTAATCAGCGAAGCCGATGCTAGAGGGCGACTGGGTCTTGAACGACACGCCTATCCGCAAGGTGAATTTCTACGCGAAGCATTTGCTATTGCACAGTCTGTTGCGGTAAAACCCATTGTTGAACAAGGATTTAAAGGGCCTGATATACGCCAAGAGTTGACACGCCAGCGTATTGAGCGTATTGCCCACTGGCAGCAACAGCAACAGATTATTGAGATGAACCTATAGATATGAGTGATACTGGCGGTAAAACGCCGCCAGTCATCTTTTACGCGGTTTTAGTACCTCTTTCGATTACAACACCGACTTGGTGAGCGCGTGCCACAGCGCCTGGTTTAGCGACTTTAATGCGCACCCATGGACTATTGAATTTTGTCATTAAAAGTTGGGCGACTTCTTCAGCAACACGTTCAACTAAACCAAATTTGTTTGTTTCTAAATGGCTAATGAGGGTTTGGCTGACTTGCGCATAATCTAAGCAGTGTTCAACATTATCGCTCAAAGACGCGCGTTTGTTATCCCATCCCATTTCGATATCGAGCACTAATTTCTGCTCAATAGTTTGTTCCCAGTCATATACACCAATCGTGGTGATGACTGATAATTGTTCAATAAATACGATATCCATCACGTCATTTTCTCGTTTATGTACTGAATTAATACCACTTCAGCAAAAATATGCGTATTATCCAAGGCTGAAGTGAATATATGGCCTCAACCGTTTTGGAGTTAGCTATGAGTGCAACCGCGCTTGGCATGATAATCTTCGCTTACCTTTGTGGATCAGTTTCCAGTGCAATACTGATCTGCCGTATAGCGAGACTACCCGATCCCCGTCAACACGGCTCTGGTAACCCCGGTGCAACTAACGTCTTACGCGTTGGAGGCAAAGCCGCTGCCGCTGCCGTACTACTTTGCGACGTTTTAAAAGGGATGATCCCCGTTTGGCTGGCTTATTATCTCAATGTGCAACCATTCTATCTTGGCTTTGTCGCAATTGCAGCCTGCCTTGGGCATATTTATCCTGTTTTCTTTCACTTTAAAGGGGGAAAGGGGGTAGCGACTGCATTTGGTTCTATCGCTGCTATTGGCTGGGATCTCTCAGGGTTAGTCGCAGGAACATGGTTACTCACGGTGCTACTTAGTGGCTATTCATCACTTGGCGCGATTGTTAGTGCACTATTAGCGCCATTTTATGTCTGGTGGTTTAAACCTGAGTTCACCTTCCCTGTCGCTATGTTATCGTGTTTAGTGTTGGTGCGTCATCATGGCAATATTCAACGCTTATGGCGTGGGCAAGAAAGTCGTATTTGGCAAAAATTGAAAAATAAAAAGCAAAAAACCAATAAAGAAATTGCTCAAGAAGCTAAAGAGCAAGAACTAGACGACTAAATATACATCCCCAACCTTATCTAAAAGAGCTGAAAATCAGCTCTTTTTTTATGCCCTAATATGCCCTAACACTTGCCAAAATTTCTTAAAAAGAACATTCCAAAATAACAATAGCGTTTAATCCTTTCCTAAAACTGTACCAGTAGCAATTTGTGCTGTTGTTACATTTTTCCCATAACTAGCGCACATTTTTAAAAAAAAGTTAATTTATTGCAAATTTATTACTAAGGAATATTTAAAAGCTGTCGACTATATAAAAGGAAAACTAAACAATAATAATGGTATTGAACATGAGCAGAACCCCTTATATCACTCAAAATGAACATGTCTTAGATGAAGACATCACACTTATGACCACTAGCGATCTACAAGGAAACATTGTCCATGCTAATGATTTCTTTGTTCAAGTTAGCGGTTATGAATTGGATGAATTATTAACACGCCCCCACAATATTATTCGACACCCCGATATGCCAAAGCAGGCATTCGCGGATATGTGGGCAACTCTGAAAAAAGGCGAACCGTGGACTGGCATTGTCAAAAATAGGCGTAAAAATGGCGACCATTATTGGGTGAGAGCCAATATTATTCCCATGGAACGCAAAGGTGTTATTACGGGTTACATGTCGATTCGGACTCGTGCGACTCGCCAAGAGATCGCTACAGTGGAACCCCTCTATGCCGCTATGAATGAAAATAGGAGCCAAAAAAAAATCTTTAAGGGTATTGTGCTTTCTAAAAAATGGCCTTTTCACCTCTCTACCCTCTCAACTCGTTGGCGAATTCGACTCTCTATGAGCATGTTATTTGTGCTTTGGATAGCCGCTGCTAGCTTAGCTGGATTACAAAGCATCCCATTACTTATCGCAAGCTTATGCACATTTGTTACACTGTTAATTGGCAATATTTTCCTTGAGCGAATATTGGCCTCCCCCCTTGAAAATATCATGGCCCAAGCTCTGGGGATTGCGCGTGGTAACCGCCATAGCGTCAATCATATGCAACGCACCGATGAAATAGGCCAGCTATTGCGCTCCGTCGGGCAACTCGGCCTTGTGTGTCGCTGGCTGATAAAAGATGTTTCTGAACAAGTGGATAGCGTACGAAAAGGTAGCCAATCTTTAGTCGTCGACTGTAATGAGTTAGATACTCATACCCAAAGAACGGTAGGGTATATGCAGCAAACAGTGGCAACAATGAACCAAATGGCCGTTTCAGTAAAAATGAACGCAGATAACACCATTCAAGTTGATCAACTGTCGAACTCAACCAGTGAAACCGCGGTGAGCGGTGGTGCGATGATGGAAGCGGTGGTTGGCACCATGGATGAAATTGTTCACAGCACCAATAAAATCAACTCAATTACTGATGTGATAAAAGACATCGCATTTCAGACCAATATCTTAGCGCTTAATGCCGCAGTGGAAGCCGCCAGAGCAGGAGAACAAGGCAAAGGCTTTGCCGTGGTGGCCAATGAGGTTCGCAGCTTAGCAAGCCGAAGTGCCAGCGCCGTCAATGATATTCGTGAATTGATTAATGACTGTGAGAAAAAGGTCAATTCTGGGAAAAACCAGGTACATACTGCGGGGAACACAATGAAAAATATTGTCGACCAAGTGCAAAATGTCACCCAGCTCATCACGCATATTAGCCAAGCAACATCAGAACAAGCGGCGGGGATTTCTGATATCACTCAAGCGGTGAGTGAATTAGAAACTATCACTCAGCAAAGCACGCTATTGGTTGAACAAAGCACTGAAACATCCAACATGGTGAAAGACCGTTCTATCCGTCTTGAAGAGGCGGTGATTATTTTACACTAATATTTGACGCCATTAAAAAGGGCTGTTTAACCACAGCCCTTCATGTTGATATGGATATACGCTACCTTTCTAACGGCGGTAATTCAGCCAGCGGCCAACGAGGGCGTACTGTCACCCCTAAGCCTGTGGTAGTGCCACCTTTAAGGCGGATCAGCCCAGCAAGTGCAATCATTGCGCCATTATCGGTACAAAATTCAGGTCGCGCGTAAAATGCTTCACCACCACGCTGCTTCAGCACCTCTTCCATTTTAGCGCGAAGTGTACGGTTAGCGCTGACACCCCCAGCCATAACGAGACGTTTAAAGCCTGTTTGCTCAAGTGCACGCTTACATTTGATAGCCAAAGTATCAACAACCGCATCTTCGAATGCACGCGCGATATCTGCACGAGTTTGGTCATCATCGGCATTTTCACGAATGGTATTCGCAGCAAAGGTTTTTAGCCCTGAAAAGCTGAAATCTAAACCGGGTCTATCCGTCATCGGTCTTGGGAAAACAAAACGCCCTGGGGTGCCTTGCTGCGCCATTCGGGATAAAACGGGACCACCGGGGTAATCTAACCCTAACAGTTTTGCTGTCTTATCGAACGCTTCCCCTGCGGCATCATCGATGGACTCGCCTAATAGCTCATACTCTCCAATGCCTGTCACACTAATCAATTGCGTGTGGCCGCCAGAAACCAGCAAGGCAACGAAAGGAAATTCAGGGCTTTTTTCTTCCAGCATCGGGGCCAATAAGTGCCCTTCCATGTGATGAACAGCGACTGCAGGAACATTCCAAGCAAATGCCAATGCACGCCCAACAGTTGCACCAACCATCAGTGCCCCCACCAGACCAGGGCCTGCGGTATAAGCAACCGCATCGATGTCTTCACGGGTTAAATTAGCTTCTTTCAGCGCCGCTTGGATCAGTGGCACCGTTTTACGAATATGGTCACGAGATGCCAATTCAGGCACGACTCCGCCGTAATCAGCATGGACTTTAATTTGGCTGTATAATTGGTTGGCGAGTAAGCCAAGCTCATCGTCATAGATTGCGATACCAGTTTCATCGCAAGAAGTTTCGATACCTAAAACACGCATTGCACTACCCTTGTTTATTTCATAGGCGCAAGTCTATCACTATTTTCGGACTATCGCGTAATTTATGTTGGCAAAAGGCTGACTTTCCTTGTTGTATAGTCTATAATCAACCCCCTGTAATAAAAAATTTCGTGTGGCTAATTCTCATTATTGTCTGGTTTTGTTTGCTTTTTCATCGAACGAGCTGCAAATCAGGTGATCTTGTGTGATTCAATTTTATACGGCACTTTACAAACCCGTACTCATTGAAGTAAAATTCCGCACCATTTTAAATGAAGGCTGGTGAATCCATACCAGCAACAAACCGATTTCTATCGAGGTGAGAGGCACATGCCGGTAATTAAAGTACGTGAAAACGAGCCATTCGACGTTGCACTGCGTCGTTTCAAACGTTCCTGTGAAAAAGCAGGTGTTTTAGCTGAAGTTCGTCGTCGTGAATTCTATGAAAAACCAACGACTGAACGTAAACGCGCTAAAGCATCAGCTGTTAAGCGTCACGCTAAGAAACTGGCTCGCGAAAACGCACGCCGTACTCGTCTGTACTAGTTGATTGCGGTATTGGCCGCATTCATAACAGACGATAGCTAATATAAGAATTGAGTCACTCTCGTAGTTATTTATTTCTTGTAGTAGTCATAGCTAAGCAGTTAAAGGCCGTGCTTTCCTAAAGGAAGCGCGGCTTATTATCGTTCATCAACAGGCGAAAAAGAGGCTTATGGCTGGACGAATTCCGCGTTCATTTATCAATGACTTGTTGGCAAGAACTGACATCATTGATTTAGTCGATGCAAAAGTCCCGTTAAAAAAACAGGGTAAAAACCATCACGCTTGCTGCCCGTTCCATAACGAAAAAACCCCATCTTTTACCGTTAACGGTGAAAGGCAGTTTTATTATTGTTTTGGTTGTGGCGCTCACGGTAACGCTATCGACTTTCTGATGAATTACGACAAACTTGATTTTGTCGAAGCAATTGAAGAGCTTTCTGCATTACATGGCCTTGATGTTCCCTATGAAAAAGGAACAGGTGCAAGCCAAATAGAATTACATCAACGACAAAACTTATATCAGTTGATGGAGAAAATTAACCAATTTTACTGCGCTGCCTTAAATCATCCCTCGGCAAATAAAGCCAAAGATTATTTAAGCCAACGTGGTTTGAGCGCAGAAATTATTGAGCATTTTTCCATTGGTTTTGCCCCACCGGGCTGGGACAACTTGCTCAAGAAATTCGCAGTAAACCCGGAGAGTCGCAAGCAGCTTGATGATGCAGGCATGTTAGTGACCAATGATAATGGCCGTGTCTATGATCGCTTTAGAGAGCGAGTCATGTTCCCTATTCGGGACAGACGAGGCCGAGTTATCGCCTTTGGTGGGCGCGTATTAGGGGATGCATTACCCAAATACTTGAACTCGCCAGAAACAGATATTTTCCATAAAGGACGCCAATTGTTCGGCCTTTATGAAGCAACACAAAATAGCAGTGAATTAGCGAAGTTATTAGTTGTCGAAGGTTATATGGATGTAGTGGCATTGGCTCAGTATGACATCCGCTATGCGGTGGCATCTCTGGGAACCTCAACCACCTCAGAACATATTCAGTTACTTTATCGTTCAACAGATACAGTTATCTGTTGTTATGATGGTGACCGAGCTGGCCGCGAAGCAGCATGGCGCGCACTAGAAACCGCCCTGCCTTATCTAACGGATGGCCGCCAACTACGCTTTATGTTTTTACCTGATGGTGAAGACCCTGATTCATTGGTACGCAAAGAAGGTAAAGATGCCTTTGAGCAGCGTATGCAAACAGCACAAACGCTGTCAGGTTTTTTATTTGATTCACTCGTACCACAAGTAGATTTAACCACCCAAGAAGGAAAAGCAAAATTTAGTAAACTTGCTATCCCCTTGATTAAACAGATACCGGGTGAAACTTTGCGCCTTTATATGGCGCAAGAGCTAGGAAATTTTATTGGTATACCAGATATTTCTCAGGTTCTTGCTATTATTGATAGAGAGAACACCGAGCAAGTTAATTATCAGGCACCAAAACTAAAACCCACCACGATGCGAATTCTTATCGCACTGTTGGTGCAAAATCCGAACTTTTCGGAGCTTGTTCCCTCATTAGAGGGAATTGCCCATATCCAAATGCCGGGGCTTTCTCTATTTCAGGAATTGGTTGATGTATGCCGTTCCACCCCCGGAATGACGACTGGGCAGTTGCTAGAGCGTTATCGAGATAATAATTTTTCGAAACAGCTTGAAAAACTAGCAACATGGAACGATATAGAAATAGAGGAGATAGCGGAAAATACCTTTATAGATGCATTAAATCATCTATTTAATAGCGCCCTCAGCGAACGTTTCGACTATTTAATGGCGAAAGCTCGCACACAAAGTCTGACCCCGCAGGAGCGCGAAGAGGTGCACTTAATTACGCTATCGCAAGTAAAAACATAATACAAACCCAAAACAGAATTAGTATATAAAACGGCTTAAGTGCCGCTAAACACAAGGCAGATGCCTGTAAAATGCTGCGAAAATAAAGGGCGTAGCAAATAATAAATATTTCCCTTTGTATGTTCTTGTTGGCCGAATGTTTCGCCGACCGACACCAATCTAAATACTCAGAAGTGTGGATACCGTCTTATGGAGCAAAACCCGCAGTCGCAGCTTAAGCTACTCGTCACCAAGGGTAAAGAGCAAGGTTACTTAACCTATGCTGAGGTCAACGACCATCTGCCGGAAGATATCGTCGATTCAGATCAGATTGAAGATATCATTCAGATGATTAATGACATGGGCATCCAGGTCATGGAAGAAGCACCTGATGCCGATGATTTGATTTTGGCTGAAAATACTTCCGATACGGATGAAGATGCAGCAGAAGCCGCTGCACAAGTTTTATCCAGTGTTGAAAGTGAAATTGGCCGAACTACTGACCCTGTTCGCATGTATATGCGTGAAATGGGAACTGTCGAACTTCTTACCCGTGAAGGTGAGATAGACATTGCAAAACGTATCGAAGATGGGATTAATCAGGTTCAGTGCTCTGTTGCTGAATACCCTGAGGCTATCACTTATCTTCTTGAGCAATACGACCGTGTTGAAGCAGGTGAAAGCCGCCTATCTGATTTGATTACAGGCTTTGTTGACCCTAACGCGGAAGAAGACCTTGCTCCTACTGCCACTCACGTCGGCTCTGAATTACCACAAGAAGAGCTAGATAAAGACGACGATGAAGATGAAGACGATGAAGACGGCGATGACAGCGATAGCGATGACGACAACAGCATCGATCCTGAATTAGCACGCCAAAAATTCTCTGATCTTCGTGAACAGTATGAAAGCACGCGTCAACATATCAAACAATACGGACGTAGCGATGCAAAAACTGCCGCTGCCATTGAACAGCTTTCTGAAGTGTTCAAAGAGTTCCGTTTAGTACCTAAGCAATTTGACTATCTGGTCAATAACATGCGTGAAATGATGGATCGCGTTCGCTTGCAAGAACGCACTATCATGAAGCTATGTGTTGAACAGTGCAAAATGCCGAAGAAAAACTTCATCACATTATTCAGTGGTAACGAAACCAGTGAGACTTGGTTAACAGCTGCAAAAGCAATGAACAAGCCTTGGTCTGAAAAACTACTTGAAGTTGAAGAAGAAATTCTGCGTTGCCTGCAAAGATTGCGTCAAATTGAAGAAGAAACTGGCCTGACAATTGAGCAGGTTAAAGATATCAACCGTCGTATGTCTATCGGTGAAGCGAAAGCGCGCCGTGCGAAAAAAGAGATGGTTGAAGCGAACTTACGTCTGGTTATTTCTATCGCAAAAAAATACACCAACCGCGGTTTGCAATTCCTTGACCTGATCCAAGAAGGTAACATCGGCCTGATGAAAGCCGTTGATAAGTTTGAATATCGCCGTGGTTATAAGTTCTCAACTTATGCGACATGGTGGATCCGTCAGGCTATCACGCGTTCAATCGCCGACCAAGCACGTACCATCCGTATTCCGGTTCATATGATTGAGACTATCAATAAACTGAACCGTATCTCTCGTCAAATGCTGCAAGAAATGGGCCGTGAGCCATCGCCAGAAGAACTGGCTGAACGCATGCTGATGCCAGAAGATAAAATACGTAAAGTTCTGAAGATTGCAAAAGAGCCAATCTCAATGGAAACCCCTATCGGTGATGATGAAGATTCACATTTAGGCGATTTCATTGAAGATACGACTTTAGAGCTGCCTTTAGACTCAGCAACGTCAGAAAGCTTACGCTCTGCAACTCACGAAGTTTTAGCTGGCTTAACAGCGCGTGAAGCAAAAGTCCTGCGTATGCGTTTTGGTATCGACATGAACACTGACCATACGCTTGAAGAAGTTGGTAAGCAGTTTGATGTTACCCGTGAACGTATTCGTCAGATTGAAGCGAAAGCACTGCGTAAACTACGTCATCCAAGCCGCTCAGAAGTTCTGCGCAGCTTCCTTGATGAATAATCATTCATTATTCGGATAGACAAAAACACCTGCCTAGGCAGGTGTTTTTTTATGAGAGCTATTTCATTTCTCCATTTTATTTTTCATCATTAAGCATAACGTTGCAATAATCGCGATCGCTCCGCCAAACATCGCCAGATTAAACCCTGAAACAAAAGCAGAACGCGCCAGTTGCTCAACCAGCAACGATGGCATCGAACCAGAACTATGAATTAAACGTTCGATTTCTTCAGTAGACATCGCACTATTCAACCTATCATTATGAAGCAATTGGCTCACAGCACGGTGCGTCATTAGCGTGCCAAGTAAGGCAATCCCTAATGTCATCCCTGTCTGCCTTAACGCGTTCATAATGGCTGAAGCAATCCCCGAATAGGCTTTTTCAACACTCGCCATCACTAAAGCGCCTATTGCAGGTGTCGACATTCCCATCCCCGCACCTAACACAAATAATATGACTGCAATGGGCAGATAATGGGTTGTTGAGTTTACTTGCGTAAATAATAATGAAGCGCCCGCAATTAAAATAAACCCAACAATCATTAAGTTACGTACACTTAAAAAACGGGATAATTTGCCAAACGAAAATGAAAATATCGCCATCGCAATAAATTCTGGCGCCATACGGATACCTGCTTCAAAAGCCCCCCACCCTTGCCCTTTTTGCAAAAATAGCGCAATAAAAAATACGTTACTGTAAGTGGCAAAACCAAGTGCAAAAGAGGCCATATTATATTGAAAGAAATAGGGATTCTTTTTAAAAAGAAAAAATGGTAATAGCGGTTTTTTAACGCGTTTTTCTACCCACATAAACGCTAGAACCGCTATGAGGAAAATGGTTAATCCCCCCATTGTTAAATAATTTCCCCAGCCTTTATCACCAGCTTCGATTAAAGCAAAAGTCACAGCGCCTAATGCCACGATACTGAGTACTTGCCCAAGGGGATCAAAAGCAGCTTTATCGGGATCGGCACTTTCATCTATCCCTAAGTAGCCTAAAAACAAGGTCAATAAACCGATAGGAATATTAATCAAAAAGATCGTCATCCAATCAAAAGTATCAACCAAAAAGCCCCCTAAGATTGGGCCAATAATTAATGAAAGCGCACTCACTGCCGACCAAATTCCAATGATTTTAATGCGTTCAATATCATTATGAAAAGCTTGGGTAATGATTGAAAGTGCCCCGGGGATCAATGCTGCGGCAGCTATTCCTTGAATAATACGCCCGATAATTAACATCTGGGAAGATGCCGAAAATGCACAAATCGCTGAACCTAACGTGAAAACAACAATGCCTATTAGCCAAACTTTTTTGCGCCCATAACGGTCACTGATAGGGCCAACAGAAAGGATCAATGCTGATAAACACAATGCATATGCATCAATAATCCACTGTAACATCGACAAGCTCGCCCCCAGATCGTCACCAATTGCAGGGAGCGCCACATTCACAATACTGATATCTAATGTTGCCATAAATGTGCCTAGGCATACGGCAAGGATCAAAAATATCCGTTTCATTTCATCTACCTCATCTTCGTTTATGACAATATCATAAAATACGACTGACCGACGGTCAATTGAAATGAGAATGAATATCATTATTTATAAAGTCAGTGATAAAACGTTTTATACCAAAAATAAAAAACGGCCGAATCAGCCGTTGTTTATTAAAGAAGGCGGAAACTAGTTATTCAAAACGGGTGTTTCATGCAGATATTCCCAATAACATTGGTTATCAACAACTCGAATACAGACTGTCGATGTCCTCAATGTTGTTATTCCTTCATTTTCTTGTCGTTCCTGATATTGGACCCAACACCGCCCATCTGCTTCACATAATGGAATGACCTCAAATGGCACTGTCAGAAATGAGGGTTTTGCACCGACGTTTTGACTAAATAGCCCAGTCACCTCAGTTAAACCAATTCGTTGCCCACCTATGGTGACCATTTTAAAGTTTTCAGTAAAACTGGCTAATAATGGCGCAACACTTTTATCACTATTGCGGCCCGTGAAAACATCTTCAATTAACACATGTACGTCGATAACACTTTGCAGTGCCTTTTGCATTGGATCACGCATTTATTTTTCCTTACTGACTGAAATTAATGAAAATAGCCCAAGAATAGAGGCAATTAAAAAAGTATATTGGTAGTTAGATAGCTGATCCGAAAATGGCATTAGGCTAAATATGGAAATTAAAACAACAGCACCTACACTGAAAGCGACTTGGCGATTAATATTCCACAACACACTTCCTTGCAGTAAATCTTTATCTTTGAAATCCATCAACGAGCTGATTTGCGCTATATTTGCACTTAATCCGCCCCCCATGCCCATTAATAAATATGCCATCACCAACAAGCTTAATTGTGCTGAACTTGATACCCAATAAAGTAAAAATATTCCCAAACTATGCAATACAATCCCGAGTACAAATAAACATTTTTTCCCTATACGAAAATAAAGACGCCCACCAGAAACCATCGAAACTACCGCCCCAGCAGCATACAGGATCATAAATAAGCCAGTTTGCCCTGCATTAAAACCTAAGTTAATTTGTAGATTAAAAATATTCAGTAAATTTACTCCAGTAAAAATACCGGGTACTGCGTAATAAACAATAAAAGCATTGCGCAGGTTGCTGTTTTTTAATAACTGAAAATTTAAAATAGGCTCACGGCATTTTTTGGCGTAGTTAAGGTAAAAAATAAACACCATAACTGAACACAAAAAGCTGGTAAGGGCCAATACAATGCTGTGATAATCGTTATACAGCGAAAAAGACAATAGCAAGCAAAGTAAACTGATACTTACGAGTATAAGGCCGAAAATATCTGGTTTTTCCCGTGATACCTGCCCATCATTTTTTATCCAAATCCAAGCAAGTACTGCCGTTAATAAAGCAAACGGAATGTTAGAATAAAAAATCCAATGCCAAGATAACGAATCAATAATTAAGCCACCTATCGCTGGCGAAAAAGCGGGAGCAATAAGCGCAACAGTCATAATTAATGTCGATATACGCTGACGATCATTATTAGGGAATAATGCAAAAACAAGTGCTTGCCCGACAGGAATTAATAACCCACCCGCCATCCCCTGAATAAACCGCCAAAAAATCAAACTATAAATAGACTGACTTGAACCACTTAACCACACTGCAAGCGTGAAAAGTAACATCGAATAACACAATAATTTTTGATTACCCAGCCGCCCTGCTAACCACAAGCTTATCGGCATCACCAGCACTAACCCTAAGATATACGCATTAGCGACCCAAGCGACCTGAGATTGGCTCGCCGAAAATGATGATGCAATATCGGGCAATGCAATTGCTGACATAAAAATATTAATGCAATCAATAAAAAAACCGAGTAAAAACACGGTCGCAATTTTATATCGATAAGACATAACAACCCCTCCGGCGGCAAAGAGTAAGGATTAGTGCTTTCTTTGTCGATACAAGAGAAGTAAACTCACTATTTAATAAAACAGAACAATAAATGCAATTATGCAAAAAAATCTTAAAAAAATTATCAGTTTCCTTCAGGTTGTGGATTCGGGGTCTTTCACCAAAGCGGCGGATGTTTTAGGCTTGAGTCGCTCAATGGTCAGCGTAGACATCAAGCAATTAGAAACTGAATTGAATGTGAGCTTATTGACACGAAATACCCGCAGCATTGCTCTAACCGAGGTTGGAAAATATTTTTACGAAGACTTTAAACATATTCAAAGCCAGATTGATGAAGCCTTTGAAAAAAGCCAAAACTTAGGTACCAATATTTCAGGCTTATTACGTTTTTCATCCACCAGTGAATTTGGTCAACGCTTTATTCTTCCCTTGCTTCCTGAATTTTGCCGCCTTTATCCTAAGTTAAGATTACAGTATTCCGTCAATTCATCCCTCGATGATTTAATTACAGAAAAGCTCGATTTATCTATTCGCCTTGGTAACTTAAAAAATTCTTCACTTAAGATGAAAAAACTGGGGGAGTATGAAATTTATTTGGTCGCGAGCCCTGAATTTGTACAAGAATATCGAATTAATCAGATAGCAGATCTCACACAAGCTCCTTGGGTCAACCATTCGCTGTTAAATTGGCAAGATACCCAATATTTTTTGCAAAATGAGCAAGGGGAAAAAGTGAGTTTGCCCCCCATTAAAAGCCAATATGAATCAAACTCTGCGGCTGTAATTCACCAAATGGTATTAGCCTCTTTGGGCATCGCTATTTGCCCTGCTTGGCTGGTGAATGAAGATTTAAACGCAAAACGTTTAGTCCGCATTCTTCCTGAGTACAACTTACCCAAGCAAAATATTCAATTACTTTACCCTAATACCTCCATTTTACCTGCGAAGACTCGTGCTTTTATTGATTATTTGGTGTCCCACATGAATTTAAAATAAAAGCTAACTCAAAAGGTTTATTTCTTTCTTTTAAGTCAGCTAAGATCTTATTTATTTTTAAATTCTAAATAGTTTACAACGTTACCCAAAACACCCCCCCTGAGCGCAATTGGGTAAATTGCGTTTGGAAATCAATTAAGTTTTGCTCGGGATTTAATTCGCTAAAAGTCTTAGAGTGCATAAATTTTGCCATCGCTTCAATGGCAAATATGTTCATTGGGCTGTTATAAAAATTGTGGTAAATCGCCATTACGCGCTTTTCTTTTACCGACGTTAATGAAGAGATCCCTTGCCTATCTAATAATACCGCCAGTTGCTTCTGTGCATCTGATTTGTTTGTACGGTATCCCAAGTTGACAGCCAATGAACGGCGGTTGAAGTTATGCCAATCTGCACCCGTTAAGAAATAGAATTCAGGGTTTAATGTAATAATATTCTCAATCGAACTTTCAGCCCCTTTTGCTGGGAAACTGTCTGCCACAAGGTTATTCCCCCCGGCTAAAGACGCTAAAACACCATAACCTGAACGCCCATAGAGCTGGCAGCAATTATCTGCAAATAATCCTGCATTGGCTTCAATTAACACAGAAGGAAATGGCTTAACCAGTTGGGATTCTACTGCCGCCAATTTTTCTTGGTACAGCGTCGCAAACTGAGTTGCTCGTTCTTGCGTGCCTAATAATTCCCCCAATAACAAAATACTTTTTGGGGTATTTTTTACGATATCCATCCGAAAATCGATAAATACCACCTGAATTCCTGCCGCTTCAAGCTGCGGTAAAATTTGGCTATCACGCATCGCACCATAATTGGCTTTATGCATGATGATAACCTCAGGGGAGAGCTCGATCAGCTTTTCAACTTGTAGCCCTGCTTCACGGGTTTTCTTCAGTGTTGGAATTTTTGCTAATTCAGGTAATACGCTAAAATAAGCCTCTTTTAAATCAGGAGCATACTGCGTTAATGAATCACTCCACCCCGTAATACGAGAAATCCCCGTTTTACCCGCAGCAATATCCACCGATAAAATATCACGGCTATCCACTAAAAATAATTTTTCGACGGGAAGATTAACGGTAACTTCACGGCCTTGTAGGTCAGTGATCACTGTTGGCGTTTTTGCCTGTACCCAAAAACTCAGTAAGCACAATAACCCTGCGAGAAATAATTTCATGGGATACCCTTTACTTTAAATTTAATTAATTCTGAATAAATAAAGCCACCGTTAAGTGGCTTGGTCATCGACTAAAATGTCAGATTAAAACGTCACGCTGTAGTTAAGTGCAAAGGTTCTACCGCGCCCCTTATAATCATACAGGTTTGGTGCGCCGTATTTCGGGCTATACAAACCTTGTGCGCGCTGCCCCCAAATGGTGGAGTAGTTTTTGTCCAATACGTTTTCAACGGCAAAACTCACTTTACCCACAGGAAGCATATAACTACCTAATAAATCAACGGTATTATAACCATCCAGTTTTTTACCCGCAGCATCAGTTAAGTTAAATGTTTGCTGGCTTTGTAAGCGTAAGGACCAATCATTCGGCTCCCAGCCTACATAAGCGTTAACTTTTGATGGGCTGGCGAAGTCCACGCTCCATTTTTCCCAGCTACCATTAACTTTGGTTTCCGATTTTTGCAGGTTGAAGTTACTCCCCACGTTCCAGTCGGAATCGTCAAAGAAGTAATCAACGGCACCTTCTACCCCATAAATGCGGCGCTTATCGGTCTTCATGTAGATGGTCATGTCATCTTTATTAATACCGTAGCTTCTATCAGATAAGGAATAATAGGTAGCGACCTGAGTGCGCAGGTTCTCACCTGTATAGCGCCAACCTAACTCAAAGGAGTTAACTTTAATCCCTTTGACTTTAGTATCATTGATATTCACACTTTTATTTAGGTTCCAATGGCCATTCGCATCAGGAGTTTTACCGTAATCTCCCGTGCCATAATATTTTGCAATATCAGGAATTTCAAAACCTTGGGAGAAGTTAAACCACGTTTGTTGCTCTTCAGTTAGATTAACCAACAACCCTGCGTTAAACAGTAAATTGTTATAATCGGTTTTCCCACCAGGTACGGCATCTGCGGATTTACCATTGCCATTCGCAATAGCTTCTTGCTGTGCATAACCAACAAAATCATCAACTTTATTTTCAGTATATTGGTAACGCACACCACCGCTTAAGGTGAACATCGGCGTGATGTCATAACTGCTTTGCAAAAATGTCGCCATGTTTGTGGTGGTATAACTTGGATAGCGGCCAATTTGGAATGCTTTAGTGAGATCCATTCCCCCAGACTCTTTCGCACGATCCAAATCAAAAAACATTTGGTTTGCACGAAATTGCTCGTGCTCCGCATCCACACCATAAGTTAACGTCAATTCATCAAGAGGTTGGCTATTAAATGTCAGCTTAGTACCATAGAAATTGGTTTGTTGGTCAGAGGAGCTGATGCTCGAAACCGCTTTCCCTGTCAACGTTGGGAACGGATAAAACTTTTGTGATTCATCACGATAGTAAACCTGAGCAACAAAATCCTGCCCAAACACATCCGCATTTGAATATTGTAAATTAAGCAGGTTACGCTCTGTCCCCGGTAAGCGATCTGAACTTAATTTGCCACTGTTATAGGCTTTCCCATCCCCTTTTACCGCGGAAAAATCTTTGCCTAAATATAGGCCGTGCTTACCATCGGATTCACTCTTATAGTGCTGATAGGTCGCTTGAATCTGTTGTGTTTCATTAATTTTGATGGTGCCTGATGCCATCACATCAAGACGGTCAGAGAATTGTAACCCTGTTTGGGTATTATCAATATTAATCGCGTCACCTTTGCCGTCATACCAACCGCCATAACGCTGATATGCAACAGAAACACGACCATGTGCATTTTCATTGCCACCGCTAACTGCCGCTGCGACATTTTCATCGTGATCTTTGCCGTTATTAAAACCCGTTTTCCCACCTAATTGCAGAGAAACTTGTTTTTCTTCTTGGCCTTTTTTCGTCACAATATTAATTAAACCACCACTACTACCACCACCGTACATTGCCGTTGCACCAGAAATGACTTCAATATGGTTGATATTAAACGGGTCAATCGAATCTAGTTGGCGGCTATCACTGCGTGAAGAGTTAAGGCGAACGCCATCTACCATCACAATCATGGAACGACCGCGCATGTTCATGCCGTAGTTAGTGCGCCCTTGGCCACTCACACTCATTCCCGGAATTAACTGTGATAAAATATCTTTTAACTCTTTCCCACCCTCAGCTTGCTGCTCAATTTCGGCATTATCAATCACCCAAGTGGTTTGTGCCATTTCTGAAACTGATTTATAACCGCGGGTTGCAGAGACCGTAATTTTTTCTTCTTTGTTATCAGCGGCCAATACTGAGGGAGACATAAAGGGGAGTAAGCAAGGGGAAAGAATAAAAAGGTGTTTTATTTTCATTGAGTTAAAACCTTTAAATATAATTATTGATACCATCGTTATCAGTGCCAGAACTAATAACAACACATGATTACATCACAGCTAACTATGTTGCGGAAAAATTATTCGCAATAGTAACTGATAATCATGTTAGATATAAGAATTATTATCATTACAATGATGAATTAAAAGGTTATTTGTGTTAAGTATCGTTTTAAGCGCATCCTTGCGCATATGAATGTGTCTTCCTTATTTCACGCTGGCCACTGCAATATAGTTGAGTTTCCCACGATTTTGTCGGAAATGGCGAAACATGCGTAAAAACTGCGGGCGGTTTTCTTTTTTTAATGCATTACGAATAATTTTCATAGTACCTAATAAACCCTCATCATAAATCAGCCCTTTTGGCGATAATAAGGTCATCGGCCCTGTACTGGACATCACATGTTGAAAGCCTGCTTGCTTAAATAAATCAATCCATTGCGCTTGAGGTAGCGGCTGAGCCTTAACATGAATAGCTTGATGCATTTGTGATGCAATATCTTGCGGGTTGTCTGCATCTTTAAATGCAATATCGTGGGTTAATAGGCAACCACCCGGTTTCAGTACGCGGTAATATTCCTGTAATAACTTCGCTTTAGCTTTATCGCCATACATCGTGAGCATTGCTTCGTTAATTACCACATCAAAGCTATTATCTGCAAAAGGCAGCTTTGATGCATCTGCCATTTGAATCGTAATCAAATCGCTTAAACCGTGCTGAGCCACATTCTTTTTCGCTTTCTCCAGTGCCTGTTTATCCATATCAATACCCGTGATATGGCAGCGAAATTGTGAAGCGATTTCGATCGCAGTTGTCCCCATATTGCATGCAATTTCAAGCACTTGACTGTCTTTATGTAAGCCAGATTGGTTCAATAACCACTGAGTCGCAATTTTTCCACCGGGGCGTAAGCGTTTTTTTCCAAGACGAGCTAAAAACTTATGCCCCGCTTCATGTGCTGTAAATGATTGATCCATACATTACCTCCGAGCTAATGGGTGCACTCATGACTTGGTTCACGTAACATCACCAGTAGCATTTTGGCAGGCTCTAGTGCATCAACGGCATGGGGAATATTAGCTGGCATTCGCACAATTTCACCCGGTTTAGCCGTCACAGGCTTACCATCAATAGTGAGCAACAGGCTTCCCTCCGCCACCATCACAATGGCATCAAAAGGGGCACTGTGTTCAGACAGTGCCTGTCCTTTATCAAAAGCAAATAATGTGATGTTTCCGCCCCCATTCTTAGCAAGTACTCGGCTGGCAATGCCTTGTTCGGTATAGTTAATTAATGTGCTGATATTCAGCGCTTCAGCTGGCGTAATGGTGTTATCGCTCATAATTTAATATTCCTTAATTCGATGAGTTTAATGTATTAATTCAAAAATTATCTAAACAGAGGAATGACCCCTTGTGTTTGCCGGCTTTGTTCACAAATTGGCGTAATCGCGACAGGCAACTGGTAAAGCTGTGCAAGGTTTTCTTCGGTTAACGTTTGTTGTGAATTGCCAAATAAATAGTGCCCCTCGTTAAACAATAACAACGAGTGATCAGCGATATGCAGCGCATGCTGCGGGTAATGGCTGGTAAATAACACGGTGATTTCCCGTTGTTGAGCTAAATCCCGCAGTACGCTGAGTACGTTGTCTTGGTTGGCTAAGTCGAGTGCAGAGGTTGGCTCATCAAGCACTAAAATTTGCGGCTCACTTGCCAATGCTCTGGCAATCATGACCATTTGCTTCTCGCCACCACTGAGTCGGTTAAAGGGTTGATCAGCAAAACGATTTAAACCTAAGTAATCCAAACATTGCGCCACAATTTGCTGGTCTTTTTTACTGGGAGAAGCATACCAAGGCAGATGGCGAATACGCCCTAAGCTCACCATCGTACGAACAGAATAGTGAAACAGCGGGCCACTAAGCTGTGGCACATAAGCCACGGGGGCATTTAACGAGACTTGCCCTTTTGACCCTTTTTGTAACCCCAGCAATAACCGTAATAAGGTAGTTTTCCCTCTCCCATTTGGTCCTAAAATAGCGCCGATGCTGCCTTTCGGTTGCCTGAAACTTAAGTCAGTGAATAACTGGCGCTGGCCGATTGAAAAATTAAGCTGTTCTACATGGATCATAAGTCAGCCACCTTTTTATTCAGCGTGTGAATTAGAAGCGCAAAAATAGGTGCGCCAATCAATGCAGTGATAACACTGAGAGGGATTTCTGCATTCGTAATACTGCGCGCAAAGGTATCAACAGCAATCATATAAATTCCACCAATCACGGCGCTGGCTGGGAGTAAAATACGGTGATCATGCCCGACAACAATACGTGCAATATGTGGCACAATTAACCCGACCCAACCAATCGTGCCTGATACCGCCACCGTGGCACTGGTAATCAATGTGACACTAAGTAACACTGCCCAACGTGTCCGATTAATTTTCATCCCTAGCGCCTGCGCATTTTCCTCCCCTAGAGACAACACATTGATGCGAAAACGTAAGGCAAAAATCACCAATACTGAGACTAAAACAACAGGAAAAACAATGGATAGCTTTAAATAGGATGCGCTGGCAAAACTGCCCATCAACCAAAATACAATGGTTTGCAGTGTATTATTTGGATCAGCAAAATAGGTAATCAACGAAATCAGGGCAGCAAAAAAGGCATTAATAATCACCCCAGCGAGGATCAGCATCAGCAACTGGCTTCCTTGACGATTCAATCCCAGTAGGAAAACAAAAATAATCGCGACTAACCCACCAATAAAAGCAAATGAGATAGTTATTAGTAATGACGAAAATAATAAAATGGCTAAGGCGCCACCCAATGCAGCACCGGAGGAAACACCTATAATTTGTGGCCCCACTAATGGGTTACGGAAAATCCCTTGCAACGCAGCTCCTGATACAGCAAGTCCAGCACCAGCAATCCCTGCAATTAACACGCGTGGCAAACGTACGTTCAGCACCACATTTTGTTCGGTACGACTATAGCTCAGCCCCACGTCATTCCCGACCGTCGCATCATAGAGAATATGAAATACTGAAGAAAACGAGACAGGATAGCGCCCGAAACTTAGCGCCAATAGCAGCGTAAACAATAAGCCAACAGTGAAGATTACCCAAAGCAGGCTCGACTTATGCATTCGGTTTCCCCATTAATTGCAGGTAATGCTGGCTATTTTTGTTCAGTTCAATTTGCAATATGCCATCAATTTCCGCTTCCGTGACGTCATACCCATAAAGCTGTTGGTAACGCTGGTGAATTTCTTCTCGCAAAGGAATATTGCTAGTCTCTGGATGAAATACCATGGATAACCATTGCCAATATAATGGCGTTTCTTGGTTGGGCGCATCCCAAATAAACCCACCAATGGGCAACTTGTATACTCGTTGATTTTTAACCGCAGCAACATCACTCAGCATGGGATTACGGTACACATCCTCAGGGGCTAGGCCCTCTTCGAAATTACCCAGTAAAATAATATCGGGATCCCACAGTAAGATTTGCTCAATATTTAGCGTTCTTGGCCCGGTTAAATCACGATTTAAGCTCAGCCCACCAGCTAACGCAAAATCTGCATTATTGTGTGATGTCGAACCAAATGTTTGAATACTTTGATTAAAGTGAGAAAGGTAAAGGACTTTAGGTTGCTCTGATTCAGGGATTTTTGCCGTCGTGGCAGAAAGCACTTCCACCACCTGTTGGCGCCATTGGATCATCTGGCTGGCTTTTTCATTATGGCCCAATGTTTTTCCCATCAAGCGGATCCACTCTTGCGTATAGCTTTCCTGCCCATAGCCAAGTGTTGCAACGGTTAGCCCTGCATCACGCATTGGAGAAATAATGTCATCACCACGATGCCCCCATTGCCACACTAGGTCAGGCTCCACATTCAGCAATGCTTCAATATTAGGGGTGAAATTATTCCCTACAACATTGGAATTAACCTGCAACACAGAGGAGAACATTTTTCCGAGCATCCCTTCCCTCGCGGCGACTTTCGCAAAAGGGTGCATCCCCACAAGTTTTTCACTACTTTCATCCATGCCCACAAGCATGGAGGCCGCTGGGATAGGGATCACCACAATACGTTTAGCGGGAGCGGAAAGGTGAATGTCATCACCCGACATATCCGTAAAATCAACCGCTTGAGATGCACTCACATTCGCTGTCATCCCCAAAGTACACACTGCAGCAGCAATTTTAAAAACATTATTTATCATAGGGTTATTTAAGTCTCCACCAATAACTTAATTGATAATGTGTATGATTATCATTTATACTCAAGCTATTCTAAGGTGCCCGAAGAGGATGACCTATGACATTTGTCAAAAACGTTTTTCCCTACACTCAATCTATCGACGCGCTAAGGCAGTGCCCATTATTTGTGGGCATTGAAGAAAAAAACTTGGCGTTATTACTTGAAAATTGTGGTTATATTCAATTTAAAAGTGGTGAAATAGTAAACCATGAGGGAGACCCTTTTAAGCACTGTCCCTTAATGATTAACGGCCAAATGGAGGTGTATCGCCATACTTATTTAGGCGAAGAGAAAATTTTTGGTTTGTTTACAGAAGGTGAAATTGTCGCCATTGCCGCGGTATTTATGCCTCATAACCGTTATCCAATGAGCTTACGAGCAAAAACAGAAGGTGATGCATTGCTCCTTGATAAACGAGATATATTGCGCCTTTGTCACGCTTGTCCACAGATTATGGAAAAATTACTCATGCGCTTTAGTGCTAAGCTGTATGAAAACATTAACCACATCGATTGGCTGACATCAAGTTCCGCAGAGCAACGGCTTGCCGCTTATATTATTGATTTAAAAAATAAACAACTTACCTCTAATATTATTTTGCCATTATCTCGCGGGCAGTTAGCCGCAAAACTGGGGATGCGTTATGAAACCTTGAGCCGGTTAGTTTCAGGTTGGCGTCAAAAAGGGTTTATTAACATCGAAAAAGACACTGTGCATATTTATAACGAAAATTATCTGACCCAACTTTCTATTTCTGCACAGCGCCCCTTTTAGCCCTAGGGGCTGTTTATCTTTGATAGTCAATTTTTATTCGAATTAAAGCCATTTTAGGCAAGGCGAGAGGTTCGCCGCCTAGTCAACTAGGCAAGCGCCTCTTAACGCAGCATTAAATGAGTGAAACGCGCTTTAATCGAACCCGTAGGGCAGCATTTAAGTACAAACCTTAACTCAAATAATAAGCCAGCTTGATTGACACATTTATCTATTTTTGAATTGTTTTTTTGACCTATTTTAGTTGTAAAAATCAGTAGCAAAGATAAACAGCCCCTCGTACATTACCGTTAAATAATACGCCAATTATTGATTAGAAGTTAAAGGTCACTCCCCCGTTCACATTAAAGCCCATACCGGGGAATAATGTACTGTCTTTAGCGGTCACCGTTTGGTTAGCCACTGACGTCGTTGCATAACGTTCATCCGTTAAGTTATCCATCGATAAATATACTGACCATTGGTCTGTCGGTTTATAACTGCCTTTTACCCCTAATACGGCATAATGTTTACGTTTTTGAATATCAAGGTTGTTTTGGTGATCAACGGCCATATCCGTTGGTGCCCAATGAATATTAGGCCCGAAGCTCCAATCTCCTAGTTCATACAGCACCTCAGCCGCCACAATATTACGTGGAATACCGGCGATGTAATTCCCCTTGTACTCGCCGCCCATAAAGCGAAAATCATTATACGTCCAAGAGACACGGTAATTCACATCACCAGGGCCCGCACTAATCCGCCCTGCAAGCCCAGCTTCTAACCCTTGATGGCGAGTTTTTGCACCATAATTAAAGACCCCAACGACGGTGCCTGCACTATCATACGTCGTGATGTATTCATCTTTAATTTGGCTGCGATATAGCGCGAGGTTCCATTTAAGTCCATCAGTCACTTCACCTTCCCCGCCAATTTCATAGGTAATGGCTTTTTGCGGAGAAAGTTTGGTGAGTTTGCCATCACTTGAATTGATAATTTCCCAAAACGTAGCGGGTTCTTCGCTTGAACTGATATTGGCAAAATAACGTTGGCTTTCTGTTGGCCGCCAAATAACCCCTGCTTTCGGTGTCCAAAACGTCCAATTTTGATCTAATGATAGGGAGCTTTGACGTTTTTCCACATCACGACGTGCGTGCGTCGCTTTCACATCAAGGTTCACTGTGACGGTTGGCGTAACATGCAGGTCAACGCCCACGCTGCCATACACGTTCTCTGCTCGCCCATCATATTTACCGATTTTTTTCTTATCTGCGGGCGTGCCTTTGCGGTTTTGCATTAATTCTGTTTGCAATGTCATTTGATCCCACGCCACTGCGGTGCGATAGGTCACAGGCTCGGTTTCAATGTTATAAGTCAGCTGTAGCCCTTCACTGTGGCTGCGGCTAAAGCGGTAGTATGCGGGCGTCGTGAAATTATCATGAGTGCGAATATGCCACAGCCCTGCACCAATCGCTTGGTTGCCAATCTGCCAATCTGAGCGGTTTGCGACACGAAATTGCTCCACATTGCGGTGCGGGTCGCGTAGCCATACCATTGGATAAACATCCGTTGGGTTATTGTTCAATACCTCTTCAGAGACTGGCCCCGCGACATCAAAGCGTAAATCGGTCCAATTTAACCAAGTACGATTTTCAAAATTATCTGTGACATAGCCGAAATTGCTACGTAATGTTTTTCGTTGAGAAGCTGAATGCTTGCGGTAACCATCAAAATGGTCATAGGTGAAATTTACCCGACCATCGAATAACCCGTCATCAGAAACGCCACCGAACGCAGTTTGTAACCCTTCACGGCCATGGGAGCCATACTCATAGCGCAAGCGCCCTTGTTCATTTCGCCCTGTATAAGACAACACATCGAGCTCACCACCGAGACTGTTACTTTGTGGATTCAAGCTATTTGCCCCACGCCGAACGCTTACCATTCGTGCATCGCGCATTTCTAAGGTACTAATATGAAAGCTGCCATCGGCATCCGTTGCGGGCAAGCCATCTTGCAATAATAAAACCCCTCGCGCTAATGGCGCACTCTGCACCCCAGACCCCCGAATATTTAGGCGTGGTTGGTCAATCCCCCCAAAAAAGTTTTGGATAACCAGCCCTGGTTGGTAATCCAGTGCATCTTGTAATGTGGCAAGGCGCGTATCTTTTTCAATCACAACTAAGTTCGTACCACCCGCCACTTTTTCGAGTTTTTCTTTTTCTTGTTGCTCCGTCGGTGTTAAACGGCTCTGCCCTGATCCCGAGGTGACAACCAGTGTATCGTGCGCCGTTGATTCAGGCGCAGCTACAGCGAGCGTTAAAGGTCCTAATCCCAAAATCAGTGTGATGCAATGAGCCAATTTATGCCGTTTTAGTGGATAAGACATATATTCACCTTATTAATAGTAATGGTTATCATTTTCATTTGAGGATATAAAATAGGTGAAAAAAAACGGTTTCCCTATGACATTTGTCAAAAACTAAAATAAATTGAGTTTCATTCAAAATATAAATATTAAATTATATTAAATTCAATATAATTATTAATATTGCTATAATTTTAATTTCTCTTTTAAATAGCATTTCAACTTGAAAATCTATTAGTCATAGAAAAATAACTTAATAAATTATTTAATTAAAAGAGAAATCATGAACATTAAAATTTTTAAATTTATAGACATTCTTAACAAGGGCATTTTCATCGAATTTAATAATAAACAAAAAAAATCATTGGAAATTAATTTAATTTTAAATAATGAAATAATAAATAAAACAACAACCACAAATGAAAGCCATTTATTTTCTATCGATAAATCAGGAAACTACCGTGTAGAAATCCATCAAGAGTTGGAGGATGTTACGAATATTCAATCAAAGGAAATTTATTTCCATATTGATGAGGACGAAAAAAATATGAACTAAAACCCGCAGTTAAAACAAAAACAATCAATCGAAAAATAACTGGAATATCCCATTATTTTTTAGATTTAAAAATCAAAAAAAACTACCAAGAAAAAATAAAACAAGACTTAACTTTCTATTCAAAATTACCAAACTTAACGTTAAAACATAGTGCGATTCATGATGTATTAAACCACTATGATTATTTTACTTTCCATGGTGAAAGCCACTTTGATACTTTAGTTGAACTCGCAGAGCAAATAGAACACCTTGATTATGTCGATTATTGTTGCGTTAGCCCAGATACCACCGGATATCTAGCCCCAGAACTACCTGTAAACCCCGAACAAATTGACGATATTACAAGCGAAAGTGACGATTTTATCACACCTGATTTTACAGCAATGCAAACTTACCTTAATGCACCAAATGGGATGAACGTCCGTGATGCTTGGGCTAAAAATGTTAATGGCTCATCGGCAGTGGTGCGCCACTTAGACTTTGGTATCTACCGAAACCATGAGGATTTAATCAACTCCAATATCGTTGTCGTCAATAGTCGCCCAGAAACTGAAGATTGCGACCACGGTACAGCATCAACAGGTTGTATCGTCGCGACTAACAATGAATTTGGTGTAACGGGTGTTGCCCATCAATGCCAATTTTACTTCTATGACACTGGCGACCTTGATTTGCTCGCTGAACATGCTCAACCCGGAGATATTGTTAGCCTAGATGTACAATTCGATATTGGTGGGAAATTAGTTCCAGTCACCGCAGTGCGTGGCTGGTGGGAGCGTATAAAAATCATGGCGGATAAAGGCGCCACCGTGATCCTAGCAGCAGGAAATGGCGGGTTAGATTTAAGCAAGCCCGGTGTGATGGAAGATTTCGGTGATAGCGGCAGTATTTTAGTGGGTGCTTGTAATTACCAAAATGGAACTCGCGCGTATTTCTCTAACTACAACAGAGAGGTAGCCTTTATTAACTCGTGGGGAGATTGGAGCGTTACCACGACGGGTTATGGTTCTTTACAAAAATTACCCGGTGATAACCGCAATTATTCACGTGATTACGCAGGTACATCAAGCGCAACGCCGTTATGCTCTGGTGCATTAGCGTTAATCCAAGATTACGCAAAAAAACAAGGGGCAATTTTATCCCCGTGGCAAATGCGCACAGTGACGAGTGCATCAAATTATACTGAGGGTGTACCGTATGGTATTGGCTATCGCCCAAATGTCGATTATTTGTTGAATATCGTTGATAACATCATTCGCGAGTCAGACTTACCCAAAAGTGCATAACCTTCACGTTCTCAAGCCGCCTACTACGTGGCGGCATTTCCCCCTTCAAGGGTTAAGACCGATGTGCAAACCTTCTCAAGCAATGCTTTGTTATGGCTAAAGATAATCATTCCTAAGGGGCGCTCTTCTGAAAGCTGAATTAACAACTGCCAAATTTCTTTTTGTAAGTGTGCATCTAGCTGTGCTGTGACTTCATCCGCAATTAAAATTTGCGTTCGCGGGTCTAGAGCACGTAACAATGCAATCCGCGCCAATTCCCCCCCTGATAACTCATTAGGCCGCCGCTCTAACCATTGTGGTTGGATGGAAAAACGTGTAAGCCAGTCCGAGTCAGGTTGCCATGCATCACGTAAACTTGCCCCTACCGTGCGATACGGATTAAAGCTTTTTTCAGGATGCTGAGGAACCAGCTGAATGGGGCAATAACCTTGTTTAGAAAGCGGTTTTCCTGCGAATAAAATCGAACCTTCAGAAGGTGTTTGCCACTGTGCTAAAACGCGACCCAGCGTTGTTTTACCAAAACCACTAGGTGCAGAGATCCCAAGGCGTTCATTGGGGGCAAGGGAAAAACTAAAATTCCGCCAAAGGGTTTTCCCCCCTTGTTCAATACTCAGGTTTTTGACCGCTAAAATGGGTTCGATATCCTTCATTTCATTGCCATAAATTGATGTTCTGGCAGTGCATTCCATAACGATTGCAGCCATTTTCCCCCACCGCCTTGTTTTAAGGTTTGGCTACTTAACACATCTTCCAGTACCCCATTGCGTAGCAACGCAATACGGTCAGCAAAACGCACTGCCATGGATAAATCATGGGTCACCCATAAAATGCCTCGCCCATCACGGCAAAGATTTTTCATATTTTCAAGCAATTGCAGCGCATGTTCATCATCCAACCAAGACGAAATTTCATCAGCAAGGATATATTGTGCACAGGATAATGTTGCACTGCTTGCTAGCACCCGCTTTGCCATACCACCAGACAGTTGACTGGGATAACTATTTACCAAGCTTTCTTGCAAGTTATATTGCTGAAGATGGCGTGCTACATCATGCATTTTAATGTGTTGCCCGCTAAGTACTGCCGCCCGTTCAAGTTGAGGGCCAATTTGAATCAAAGGATTTAACGCGCTAACTCCTTGAGGAATATAGCATAAGGAATTACCACGGTGCTGCGGCTTATTTTTCTCTGTCAGTGTATTACCGTTGAGGCTGATCTTCCCTTGGCAACGCATATTATCGGGTAGTAAGCCAAGAACACTTTGTAATAACAAGCTTTTTCCTTCGCCACTTCCCCCGACTAGGGCCACCATTTCCCCGGGCTGGATATCAAGGGTAATATCTTGCAGTAATGGCGACCATTGCTTACGACCTAACCAGCGAAATTTTGCGACATCAATAGTCAGCTTATCTAAGCTCAACATGTTGCCCCCTTCAGCCATAGCTGCGCCGCGGCTTTTGCAAACTGGTCAAATAACAACACGAGTCCCATCAAAGCAACTCCGGGAAACACCACCAGCCACCATGCCCCTGTACTGAGATAACGTAATGCATCGGACAATAAAATCCCCAATGACGGTTCATGGGGCGATAGCCCAAAACCAAGGAAACTCAGTGCCGCACTATGCAGTACCGCGTGTGGAAACATCAACAATGTGCCGACCATCCATTGTGGTAAGATCATCGGTAAATAGTGATAGCGCCAACGATAAACGGCGCTATTGCCAATACGTTGGGATAACATGATGTAATCCGCCTGCTTCACTCGCAGTAACTCGGAGCGTAAAATCAAGGTAAGCTTAGGCCAGTGCGTAAGGGCAACCGCCCAGATCACCCCCATTTTTCCACCGCCCAAAGTAAAGCAAATCAGCACCAGCAGCAAAAGATGCGGCAATGCTAATAATGCATCAATCACACCGCGCACCGCGTAATCCATCACCTTACTCACGGAAGATAGCCCAGCCATCACCAAGGCAATAAACCCACTGGATACCGCTGCAATCAAACCAATTTGTAAGCTGGTCGCGACGCCTTGGAATGTTCTTTCGAAGAGGTCACGGCCTAAATTGTCTGTACCGAATAAGTGTACCCAAGAGGGGGCAAGCCGCCTATCCAACAGGTTCATGTCAATGTCCGTTGATGACAACCACACGGCATAGCTCGCTAAAACAACCAATAAAGTTAGCGAGATAATTAATTTAAAGAGTGCTCGATTTGGGTTGTAGGTCATGCGTCTCTCATCACTCCCTTGTTCACTTTTTTCAATAAAACATCAGCAACCGTATTACTGAAAAAAATCAAAGTGGCACACAACATCACTATCCCCATCAATAAGGGGATATCACCTCGTAAGCCTGCATCGATGGTCGCTTGCCCTAACCCCGGATACGCAAACACTTTCTCTGCAAGAAGCGCCCCACTGAGTAATTCCCCCACAGACGCAAACTGCAAACAAATTGCTGGAGTGATAGCATGTTTAAGCACATGAAAACCTATCATTGACCAGCCTTTATCCCCTTGCGCTTGGGCGTAATGAATAAACTCGCTGTTCATCACGTCCATCACTTTTGCGCGAGTATGCAGAGCAATATTGCCCACCCCCAGCATTCCTAATGCAATGACAGGCAAAACAAGGTGATAGAGTTTTTGGCCAAATGTCGCCGTTTCTTCATCTAAGCCAATGGGCCATGCGCAGCAAATCGGCGCCCATTGCAATGACACAGCAAACAGCGAAAGCAGCAGTAACCCCACCCAAAACACAGGAATAGACGCTAAAAGGTAGCTAAGCGTTGAAATCAATTTATCAGGCCAGCGGTTAAGGTACCGCCCCGCCACTAAGCCTAACGCAAAGCCAACGATACCCGAAAAAAGCCAAGCGCAGATAAGCAGCGCTAACGAGGGAACAAGGCGATTTGCTATCACTTGCACAACAGGCGTGTTGTACAACATGGAATAGCCCATATCCCCTTGTAACATTTGAGAAAACCAACGCCAAAACTGCACCCATAGCGGCTGGTCAAGCCCCCAACGCGCTGCGATTAAGGCATATTGCTCGGGGGGGACATGCAATAAATCATTACCGATATAGGCTTTTATTGGGTCGATAGGCGAATAGCTTAGCAGGATAAAGATACCCGCCGCCGTCACGGTCAATAAACAGATAAAACGCAATAAAAGCCCAAGAGTCGTTCGCATTACTGGCAGGTCCATGCCCATTCATCAACGTTATTTAACACTGACCAAGAGCCATGAATTTCAGGCGCGCTGGTGCCTAAATCCACACAATTATTCAGTAAGTAAATATGTTGTAAGTTCATCAACCAAGCCCAAGCGGCATCACCTTTAATGCCCACGCCCGTTGTGCCATTCCAATCTACTTTTTGCCATAACGGAATCGCCGCATTTTGGTCAGGCTGGCGCAGCGCTTCTTCTATTAACTCATCAACCGCGGTATTTTTATAATAACCCGGATTATAGAAACCAACGCCTGCGGCTTTACTGCTGTAGTTATGGACAATTTCCATCGGGTCTAAGCTGCCCCAACCAAACAAAGTTGGGTTGGCGTGCATATGACGCTCAACGGTTTCCCAGCTGCCTGATTTTAAATCCATCTCAATGCCGATAAGTTTTAAACTTGAACGGATAGCTTGGGCTAAATCACGGCGCGTGGTGTCGCCGCTGGCATACCAGAGCGTCAGTTTTGCCACCTTACCCTCTTTCTCACGCAGGCCATCTTTATTCAGCTTCCAGCCCGCCTCTTCTAAAATGGCTTTCGCTTTTTCTGTGTCGCCATCTTTAAAGGCAGAATCAGGGCTATTCCACGGTAACCCTGCCACACCGGTATAAGCGGGAACCGCAAAACCTTCGAGGACAGACGCGGCTAATAATTTACGGTCAAAAGCGTAATTAATCGCCTTACGTACCGCAACATCGGAGGTGATATCATTCCCGACAGGATTACCCTGCGCATCTTTTCCACCCGCAGGCGGAATTGGGAACGAAATACCGCGGTTTTCCACACTATAACGCTCTACCAGTTTCATGTTTTTGACGTTATTGGCATTGGCGGCCACCGCAGCAGGGATACGGACAATTTCCAGTTGGTTACTTTGTGCCGCAGCAAATGCCGCATCTTCATCAAGGAAGACGAAAACCATTTTATTGAAATCGTTTTTTGGCCCAGCGTAATACGGGTTTTGCTCAACAATTAATTGCTGCCCTGGCTGGAAAGTCACTAAGCGGTACGGGCCTGCACCAATTGGGTTATGCGCATAGGTTTTTGCATCGTATTTATCGGCGCAGACAATTCCAAGGGAGCCTAATACATTGATAAAAGTACTTTGCGGGGAAGATAAAGTGATTTTGACGGTTAATGGGTCAATTTCCTCCGCTTTGGCAAAGTTACCCATATCGACTTTACCGCCACTTGCAGCGGCATTATTGTAGGTAAATACCACATCTTTGGCAGTTAACGGCGAGCCATCTGAAAATTTTAAGCCTTTTTTTAGCGTTAATGTCCACTCTTTCCCATCGGCATTGTGTTGATAGTTTTCCAGCATATAGCTGTGCCATGAAAGGTCGGCTTTTTGTTTGAGTAATGGGCTGTGTAACAGAAGGTAGCTGCCGTGGCTCCACCCTAGCATCGGGTCAAAACCTTCGGTCGGTTCTGCGCCAATGGCTAAACGTAATGTTTGTGAGTGAGCCGGTTCTGCGGCGTGTGATGGTAGCGTCAGCCCCATTAAACACATAGCCGCAACGATATTTTTAATCATACATCCCTCGATAGTTTGGTTTTATTTTTATCACTAAATAAAAATGAAACATCATCAGGCAGCTAATGATATTGGTGACCATTAACTGCCGCTATTGGTGAGATATTCACTGTGCGTAGAGTAGCAATGTTTAGTTATATTAAATTTTAAACCACGCTTTCTACGTTCTATATCAATAGAACTTCGAATTTAATGAATAATTCGCAAAAACTGCTCCTCTCTTTGATTTACCTTAATAAATCAAAACGTAAATTTTACGCTTCCACGTCTTTATCAAATTCAATAGGCACTGAATTTAACGATAAATCGGTAATAAAAGACGGGTCATTCGACTGCCTTGATTGCAACCGAAATTGTGATGGTGTCATGGCGTATTTTTTCTTAAAGACATCACAAAAATAGGCATTGCTACCAAACCCACAGCGATGACTAATTTGAAATACAGAATAATTTGAGAAGGTTAAATAATTTAATGCCATGCCCATTCGCACATCCAATAATAATTGGCGAAATGATACCCCCTCTCGATTAAGGTGCCTGCGCAACGTCGATGGCGTGGTGAATAAAGCCTTCGCCACGTCCTCTAAATGCCACTTTTTTTGGGGTTCTTGGGTAATTAAATGGGTAATGGCTTGGTTTTTCGGCTCATCATAATTAAAGCGGAAAATATTGAGAATATCGACGCCCGCTTGGTATATCGCCAGTAAAATAAAGTACAGGCTTTGCTTCATTAACAATGCTTCTTGGGATTGGCTCTGTTTTTTTAATGGCAAACATTGTTTGAGCAAACTGAAATTATCACTCACCGTTTCGGGGGTTAATACCTGAAAAGCAGGCACATGGCTCGTCAGCGGCGCACCAGACTTCATTAAGGTCTTTAATAATAAAAAGACCGATTCTAACTCTGAGTCCGTAATCGACAGTGTGTGCAACTCAATCGATTGATTAGATACGCACTCAATATTACAGGAGACTTGGCTGTATTTTGGAATAATAAGCGTCAAATTAGACTGCACATCAATGGATTGGCCATTAATCACCACATTCCCTTTCGCCCCTTGCAGCATGGCTATCATCGCGCTTTCAATATAAAACGCTTTTAACACCATTTGGCTTGATGAAAGAAAATATTTATATTCCATAATCTCAATAAACTTTGGTCAAAGTCAGAAATCACCTGCTAGAAAAAGCAGGTTGATGAGCAGACAGAAATACAGCCATTCAGATAAATAGCAAATAATTACGCTAGTTGATGGCTTCTGCTACTTCGCTAGAATGCGGCTCAGAATATAGTCCTGTTAGGCTAAAATCGCAATATAGAGATCCGCTCATTTTTTACTGTTATTTTACGTATTGTGAGTTTTTCTAAATAAATTGCTATTTAATTGAAAGGTAATTTTCGACATAAGGTGTAAAATCGCGCGGCAGATGAATGCGAGCCTATAACGCATCATTATAGATAATTATTTTTTCGTGTTCATTCACATCCTACCCTACTTGCATTAGCTTATACTGCCTAGAACCCAACCATTCGGTGAGGGGTATAACTATACATGTTCGCGTATTGTTCATTGCCTGATTTGCAGGAGAAAGTATGTCTGAGTTTTCAGGATCAGGTTGGTTAGCTGAGATTTTTTTACGCTATGAACTCAAACGGGGTGCAACACGCCTGACCGATAAACAACATATCGGCCCTTTAATGGTGCAAAGGCCATTTTACCCTGAGCAAGGGGTTGCCCACACCTATTTACTCCATCCCCCGGGTGGTGTGGTCGGTGGAGATAAACTCCTGATTAACATTGACGTGCAGCCACACGCCCATTCGCTGCTGACCACCCCGGGTGCGACCAAATTTTATCGCAGCGCAGGCGGTGTTGCCCGCCAAGTACAGAATTTAACCGTTGCCGCTGATGGTTTTTTAGAGTGGCTACCGCAGGAAAATATTTTTTTCCCTGATGCGCAGGTTCGGCTTGAAACGCATATCCATGTCGCCGCGTCATCAAAATTTATCGGCTGGGAAATGCAATGTTTAGGTCGCCCTGTTTTAGGGGAATGGTTTGAAAAGGGTGATGTCCGTGGGCGTTTTAATTTTTACATTGATGACACCCTCACGCTGACTGAATCCTTGTATATCGATGGCACACAAAAGCAGTCTGCTGTCATGCGTGAATACCCCATGATGGGGTCGATGTACATTTACCCTGCCAGTGATGAATTAAAAGAAAAAATCCAACAGCATTTACGTGATTTTTTATCCCCAACGGATAGCCCTATTGAGTATGGGCTGACGGATGTGGATGGCATTTTAGTTTTGCGATTATTAGGCACGCAAACTGAGCCAATGATGGCGTGTTTTGCCCATATTTGGCAAACCACACGACAGTATTGGCTAGGTTATTGCCCAGAACCTCCCCGTATTTGGGCAACATAAATTTTTCGTTTTAGGAGCAAAAATGGAACTCACACCAAGAGAAAAAGATAAGTTATTGCTTTTTACCGCGGGCCTTGTCGCTGAAAGACGCTTAGCCCGTGGGTTAAAACTGAACTACCCTGAAGCCGTTGCCCTAATAAGCTGCGCCATTATGGAAGGTGCTCGTGATGGCAAAACAGTTGCTCAACTGATGAGCGAAGGCAGAACAGTGCTCAGTGCAGACCAAGTCATGGAAGGCGTACCTGAAATGATCAAAGACATTCAAGTGGAATGCACATTCCCCGACGGCACAAAACTTGTGTCCATTCACGACCCAATTGTATAGGTGGCAATATGATCCCCGGTGAAATTAAAGTGAATCAGGCTTTAGGCGACATCGAACTGAACGCGGGTCGTGAAACCAAAACCATTCAAGTGGCAAATCATGGCGATAGGCCGATTCAAGTCGGCTCCCATTACCATTTTTATGAAGTGAATGACTTCCTGAAATTTGAACGAGACGGCACGCTGGGTTTTCGTTTAAACATCCCTGCGGGCATGGCGGTGCGTTTTGAACCCGGCCAAAGCCGCACGGTGGAATTGGTGGCATTTAGCGGTAAACGAGAAATTTACGGCTTCCATGGCAAAGTCATGGGTAAATTAGAGAGTGAGAAATAACCATGAAAACCATCTCACGACAAGCGTATGCGGATATGTTTGGCCCAACCCAAGGCGACCGTGTGCGTTTAGCGGATACAGAACTGTTTTTAGAAATTGAAAAAGATTTCACCACCTACGGTGAAGAGGTCAAATTTGGTGGCGGTAAAGTCATCCGTGACGGCATGGGGCAAAGCCAAGTCACTAGCGATAAATGTGTCGATGTGCTGATCACCAACGCCATTATTTTAGACCATTGGGGTATCGTTAAAGCGGATATCGGCATCAAAAATGGCCGTATTGCCGGTATTGGTAAAGCGGGTAACCCTGATGTACAGCCGAATGTAGATATCGTGGTTGGCCCTGGCACAGAAGTGGTCGCAGGTGAAGGCAAAATTGTCACCGCAGGTGGCGTCGATACCCACATTCACTTTATTTGCCCGCAGCAAGCCGAAGAAGGCTTAGTTTCTGGTGTCACCACCTTTATTGGCGGCGGAACAGGCCCCGTCGCGGGCACTAACGCCACGACAGTCACACCGGGGATTTGGAATATGTATCGCATGTTAGAGGCCGTAGATGAACTGCCAATTAACGTGGGGCTATTTGGTAAAGGGTGCGTGAGCCAGCCTGAAGCCATTCGTGAACAAGTTACCGCAGGTGCAATTGGCCTGAAAATTCACGAAGACTGGGGCGCAACTCCGATGGCAATTCACAACTGCTTAAATGTCGCTGATGAAATGGACGTGCAAGTGGCGATTCACTCCGACACCTTAAACGAAGGCGGCTTCTACGAAGAAACAGTAAAAGCCATCGGCGGGCGCGTGATCCACGTGTTCCACACGGAAGGTGCAGGGGGTGGCCATGCCCCTGACGTGATCAAATCCGTTGGAGAGCCAAATATTTTACCCGCCTCGACCAACCCGACAATGCCATACACCATCAATACGGTGGACGAACATCTGGATATGTTGATGGTATGTCATCACCTTGACCCATCAATTCCTGAAGATGTGGCTTTTGCAGAGTCACGTATTCGCCGTGAAACCATTGCCGCAGAAGATATTTTGCATGATATGGGCGCTATCTCCGTGATGTCCTCAGATTCCCAAGCCATGGGGCGCGTTGGCGAAGTGATTATGCGCACGTGGCAATGTGCCCACAAAATGAAATTACAACGCGGCACGATGGAAGGCGATACCCCTGACAGTGACAATAACCGTATTAAGCGTTACGTGGCGAAATACACTATCAACCCTGCGTTAGCCCATGGTATTGCTCATGAGGTTGGTTCAATAGAGAAAGGTAAATTAGCCGATATCATCCTGTGGGATCCGGCCTTTTTTGGCATCAAACCTGCGCTTATTATGAAAGGTGGCCTCGTGGCGTATGCGCCAATGGGGGATATCAATGCCGCCATTCCAACGCCGCAACCTGTGCATTATCGCCCAATGTATGGGGCGCTCGGTAAAGCGAAGTACCAAACCTCGATGATTTTTATGTCAAAAGCGGGGATTGAGGCAGGCGTGCCAGAAAAACTTGGCTTACAAAGCTTAATTGGTCGCGTTGAGGGCTGTCGCAATATCAGCAAGGCCTCCATGGTACACAACAGCTATGTGCCACACATTGAGCTCGACCCTCAAACCTATATTGTAAAAGCCGATGGCGTACCGCTGGTGTGTGAGCCCGCCACTGAGTTGCCAATGGCACAACGTTACTTTTTATTCTGACCCCCATTAAGAGCCAGAAAATGAAAAAATTTATTAAAGTCGTTCCACCAGAACAACAGACAGACACTGAATTGTCCCTGTGCTTAACCATGGACGAGCGCACTAAAAGCCGCTTAAAAGTCACCTTAAGTGATGGGCAAGATGCAGGGTTATTTTTACCCCGTGGCACCATTTTAAAAGAAGGGGATATTTTAGCGGCAGAAGACGGTGAACAGGTCACCATTATTGCGGCAAAAGAGCAAGTTTCCACCGTTTACAGCGATGACCCTCTGCTACTGGCACGGGTTTGCTACCACTTGGGGAACCGCCATGTTCCCCTGCAAATTGAAGCAGGCTGGTGCCGTTATTTTCACGACCATGTTTTAGACGATATGGCGCGTGGATTAGGTGCAACGGTTAGCGTGGGTCTGGAAAAATATCAACCTGAGCCGGGCGCTTACGGCGGTTCATCAGGCGGTCATCACCATCATCATGACCACGATGATCATCATCACCACCACTAATCAGGTTCAAGGAGTGTCTCGATGCTAGCGGATTTGCGTTTATACCAATTAGTCAGCCCGTCCTTACCTGTGGGGTCATTTACCTATTCCCAAGGGTTAGAATGGGCGATTGAAAAGGGCTGGGTGACCACACCTGACACCCTCGCCAGTTGGCTAACGGCACAAATGACGCACGCAATCGCGACATTGGAACTCCCTGTGCTACGGCAAATTCACGCCAATCTTTCACGCTCTGATTGGCAGCAAGTGACTTATTGGTGTGACTTTATTATTGCCAGCCGCGAGACCAAGGAACTTCGCCAAGAAGAACGCCAGCGAGGCATTGCCTTTGCCCGATTGCTCCCACAATTGGCGATTGAACTTGATGCCACGGCATTGGCGTGCGTGAAAAAAACGCAATTAATGGCTTTTGCCCTTGCCGCCACACATTGGGATATTGACGTTGAAAAGCTGTGTACCGCCTACGCGTGGGGCTGGCTGGAAAACACCGTGATGTCTGGCGTGAAATTAATTCCACTGGGTCAAAGTGCGGGGCAACATATTTTGTTTACCCTTGCCGAACGTATCCCTGAGATTGTGGCGCAATCTGCCACATGGTCAGTTGACGATATCGGCAGTTTTACCCCTGCACAAATCATTGCCAGCAGTCGGCATGAAACCCAATACACTCGACTTTTTCGTTCATGAGAAAACACACAATGCAAGAATATAACCAACCCCTGCGAATTGGTGTCGGTGGCCCTGTTGGTTCAGGGAAAACCGCCCTACTAGAAGTTTTATGTAAAGCGATGCGCGATACCTACCAAATTGCCGTCGTGACCAATGATATCTATACCCAAGAAGATGCCAAAATCCTCACCCGCGCTGAAGCATTAGACGCCGACCGCATTATTGGTGTGGAAACAGGTGGCTGCCCGCATACTGCGATTCGTGAAGATGCCTCCATGAACCTTGCGGCGGTTGAAGAGCTGGCAATGCGCCACAAAAATCTGGATATCGTGTTTGTGGAAAGCGGTGGTGATAACCTGAGCGCCACATTCAGCCCAGAGCTGGCGGACTTAACCATTTATGTTATCGACGTCGCAGAAGGCGAGAAAATCCCACGTAAAGGTGGCCCGGGGATCACCCATTCTGATTTACTGGTGATCAATAAAATCGAC
This sequence comes from Providencia sp. UF-224, assembly GCF_058245955.1. Classification (NCBI taxonomy): domain Bacteria; kingdom Pseudomonadati; phylum Pseudomonadota; class Gammaproteobacteria; order Enterobacterales; family Morganellaceae; genus Providencia; species Providencia sp. UF-224. The sequence continues at coordinate 69,788 of NZ_JBSICC010000006.1, forward strand.
CTTGCCCCGTATGTCGGCGCTTCTTTAGAAGTGATGGAAGCAGATACTGCCAGAATGCGCCCCGTGAAACCGTATGTTTTCACTAACTTAAAGAAAAAAGTCGGCTTAGAAACCATTATCGAGTTTATTATCGATAAAGGCATGTTAAGGCGTTAATCAGTTAATTTCCCCTATAGGTTTTAATCTATAGGGGATGACATTAACAAATACGTGGTAATGGTTCACTGTGTGGCAAATCCAACAACCTTGAGGTGCCAAAAATCCCGACCAGTTTCACCTGTTTATTGTCTGTCACACTGCCAATAGTAGTGGCATTTTGGCCTAATGGGTGGTTGCGTAATGCGGCTAACACTGCACTTTCCGCTTCGGGTTTTACCACAATCACTAGCTTACCTTCATTGGCAAAATTCAGTGGCTCAAGACCGAGCAATTCACATACGCCTCTAACCGCAGAGGCAACGGGTAAGTCAGCCTCGTTAATTGCCATTCCACAGCCGCTTGCCTGCGCAAACTCATGCAAAATCGCCGTCACACCGCCGCGCGTGGCATCCCGTAATGCACGTACGCCCTCAATATTACGCAGTGGTTCAATTAATGGCGTCAATACCGCACAATCGCTGCTAAGCTGTGCCTCTAAACCAAGCTGCTCGCGCAGGTTTAAAATGGTCGCACCGTGGTCACCTAACGTGCCACTGACAATCACCTTGTCACCCGCTTGAATTTGCTGAGCACCCCACTGAATTTCGCTTGGGATCACACCGATACCTGCCGTGTTGATAAACACTTTGTCCGCAGCACCGCGCTGCACTACTTTGGTGTCCCCTGTAACTATCTGCACCCCAGCCGCTGCGGCCGTGGCTGCCATTGATTCGACGATAGTAGCGAGTTCAGCTAACGGAAAGCCTTCTTCTAAAATAAACCCGCAAGACAGATATTTAGGGACTGCTCCACTGACGGCGACGTCATTCACCGTACCGCAAACCGCTAATTTACCGATATTTCCACCGGGGAAAAAAATCGGGTCAATCACATAGCTGTCGGTGCTGAATGCAAGGCGATCCCCTAACGTGGTGAGTTCCGCCAGCGAAAGTCGCGCTTGGTCTTCACGCTCATTCAATGCTTGATTGGCAAATGCTTTTAAAAAGAGTTGTTCGATTAACTGTTGCATGGCTTGCCCACCACTGCCGTGGGCCATCAATACCACATTGTTCGCATCATGACTCATCTATGCCTCCCGACGATATTGATAATAAGCCGCACAAGCCCCTTCCGACGACACCATTAAGGCACCAAAAGCGGTTTGTGGTGTACAGCGCGTGCCAAATAATGGGCATTCATTGGGTTTACAACGCCCCGTTAATACATCGCCACACCGTGCTAGCGGGTCATCCGCCACTTGGTGTGGTTGTACCTGAAAACGGCGTTCGGCATCAAAGGATTGGTAAGCGGCACTGAGCTGCACTCCCGAGCCTGCAATCTCCCCTAAACCACGCCATTCGCTGGTTTCTTTTAACTCAAACACTTCATCTAACGCCTTGAGTGCTAAGGTGTTGCCTTGGTCAGCGACAATACGCTTATATTGGTTTTCCACCTCGCAACGCCCCTCTGCTATCTGGTTAACTAGCATGGACAAAGACTGCAAAATATCCAACGGTTCGAACCCTGTCACCACCAGCGGTTTATGGAAATCCTCGGTAATAAACTGGTAAGGGTGCGCCCCAATCACCATGCTGACATGCCCCGGTGCTAAAAAGCCATCAATACGCACATCTGGCTGTTCTAATAGGCTTTTTAAGGTTGGGATGATGGTGATGTGCTGGCAAAATACCGTGAAATTGTTCAGCTGGCGGCGTTTAGCTTGTTGCAAGGTAATCGCCGTGCTTGGCATGGTGGTTTCAAAGCCCAAGCCAAAGAAAACAATTTGTTTATCAGGGTGTTGCTCTGCTATCCCGAGGGCATCCAAAGGGGAGTAGACAATCCGCACATCTGCCCCACGGCGTTTGGCATCAAGCAAAGAGCCATTTTTACCCGGGACACGCATCGCATCACCATAGGTACAAAAAATCACATTAGGCTGCTCAGCAATTTCAATGCAGCCGTCAATACGCCCCATCGGTAACACACAAACGGGGCAGCCCGGCCCATGAACAAATTCGATTTCTGGCGGTAAAAGTTGGTCGATACCAAATTTAAAAATCGCATGGGTGTGCCCGCCGCACACCTCCATTAACTGCAATGGGCGCTGCTTAGCCCGTGGAATGTCATTCACACGTTGGCGGATATTCGCCAGTAATACTTTTGCTAAGGCAGGGTCGCGAAACTCATCGACGTACTGCATCTGTTGCTCCCGCATTTAAGCCACTGAAGTCGCCGACCTCATGGTCAAGCTGGCTCATCGCCGCTAAGGCATCTAATGTCGACTGTGCTTCTTCTTCGTTGATGATACTCATGGCAAAGCCCACGTGAACCAGCACCCATTGCCCCAATAATTCGTGGGTTTCCCCCTCACAAATCAGGCCAATGTTAACGTCCCGCTTCACGCCGCAGACATCCACTTGTGCCAGTTGGTGGATATCTTCCCCCACTGCCACGATTTTTCCGGGAATGCCTAAGCACATAGCTGAGTCTCCAGCCATGCGAGCCATGCATCCATGCCATCCCCTTGTGTCGCAGAGACTTTAATCACTTGGATGTTTGGATTGACTTGTTTGGCATTAGCAATGCAGGCGTCCACATCAAAATGCAGGTACGGCAGTAAGTCGATTTTATTGAGCAACATAATGTCTGCCGCGGCAAACATATGCGGGTATTTTAAGGGTTTATCTTCCCCTTCGGTCACGGACAATACAGCCACTTTATGGCGTTCACCTAAATCAAAGCTTGCAGGGCACACTAAGTTCCCCACATTTTCAATAAATAACAAGCTGTTATCATCCAAGCCTAAGCGGGAAACTGCATCGTGGATCATCTGCGCATCTAAGTGGCAGCCTTTCCCTGTGTTCACTTGGATAGCAGGAACCCCCGTTTCACGAATGCGCTGAGCATCGTTGGTGGTTTGTTGATCGCCCTCTACCACCGCACAATTAATTTTGTCGCGCAGGCGTAGCAAGGTTTCCGTTAGTAAGGTGGTTTTCCCAGAACCGGGACTGGAAACCAGGTTTAACGCTAAAATATTCTTTTCTGCAAATGCTTCGCGGTTATGTTCCGCTAAATGATTGTTTTTATCTAAAACGTCCATCTCAATTTGTAGCATGCGCTTTTGGCTGATCCCCGGCGCGTGTGTGCCAGCTTCACCTTGCCCGTAATCCAAGTCATGGTGTTCACCCGCAGGTTTAAAGCTGTTTTCTGCCATGGCGTAAACGTGTTTATGCTTATGTTTGTGTTTCTGTTTTTTGGCTTTGTCGTCAACAGGCGCAGGCTCGTATTGGTGATAGTGGTTATGCACATCCCCTTGGTGGTAATAATGGTGATGAATAATGACGGTTTGGCCTTGGTTTTCATGGTCATGATGGTCATGATCGTGGTGGTGATCGTGTCCATGATGATGGTCATGGGCATTTTCATGATCGTGATGATGATCATGGCCGTGGTGGTGGTCATGGTCGTGATGATGGTCATGGTGATGATGACTGTGCTCATCCCCTTCGATTCTGCGCTCTCCCGATGCGCATCCACATGTACTACACATAAGTTTCACTCCCAACCGCTAAATAGTTAAATTAGATTAATACATAATCAAAATCGCAAGGTTGATGCACCTCAAAGTCACTTTGAAAACTATTCGACCTCTAATTCTTTGATACGCAAGCTATCGCCACTTTCCACTTTTAAATTCAAACTTTGGCATTGTGGACAAACGGATTGGTGGCTATCAATTTCCACCATTTCACTGCAATCCCAGCACCACGCCTGCGCTGGACGGTGCACCATATGCAATTGGCAACCTTGTGCGACAGTGCCGCGACAGGCGATATCAAAACAAAAGCGAAATGCGCTTTCTTCAACGCAGGAAAGCGCACCAATTTCTAACCAAACTGCCGTGACTTTTTTCACGGCATTTTGCTTGGCTTGCTGCCCAATTATTTCGAGTGTGCTTTGGCACAATGAAACTTCATGCATTATGCCTCCTTCAAGTGGCGCGCAAATAACGCGCGGCGCGCTGGGGATTGCGGCACATTTGGGTCACTCACTGGCAGGGACAACAAAATACGGCGGCAATCATCCACAAGGTGAATACCCTGTTCAGGACTTAAGCTTTTATCCAACGGAGACATCAAGGAACAGGCAAAATATTGCGTCAGCCCGTCAAGTTCCCCAACGGTATAGGTCATTTCCCCATAAGGTAAAATCAAGCCCACTTTATCGCCAACAGTACGGCACTCCCAATACTGCTCAGGCCCCGGTAAAATGAGAGCGCTGAGCATCCACGGAGTGATAACCGCACCAACCCATTGATTTTCAAACAAAGCAAACTCACTGGCATAAACTGGCATTGCGGGGTGGAGGAAAGACAAATCGTGCATCGATTGCTCCGCCACCCGTTGGAATGCAGCCTCTACCAGAGTTCGTGGGTTGCTTTGATAACCTTTAATGTCATCAGGCATGTAAACTCTCTTCTTTTGCCGTAATTTCCAAACCTTCACTGCGCAGCACATCAATCACTTTTTGCAACGCAGGCTCTAATGCAGCCTGCCCTGTTGCGGTTAAACCAATGTGCGGCTCTAAAGACTCGGGCACGACACCGACTAAGGTCAAACGCTGCGGAAATTCATCCGTTAAATGCAACGCGGATAACACATCCGATAACCCTAATTGATGAGGTGAAATTTTACGGGTAAACAACGCAGGCACTTCGTCATCACGTAGCACTAATAACGAACCGGGTTGCTGGCTCGATAGCACTACATCCGCAATAATTAAGTGGTCACGATCGGCCATTGGGCCAATTAACTCCATTCCTGCGGTACCGCCATCCAGTACTTCCACACATTCAGGCAGGTGATAACGTTCCTCCAATGCTTCAACAATGCGTACGCCAATCCCTTCGTCGCTCAGCAAAATATTGCCAACGCCTAAGACTAAAATACGCATTACAGCACCTTAACCTTAGTGACTTCCCCACCTTCAGGATCCACAATGTGCACCGCACAAGACATACATGGGTCAAAGGAGTGGATGGTTCTCACCACCTCAAGCGGCTTGGTTGGGTCAGCAACAGGGGTTCCTACCAACGCTTGCTCATAAGGGCCCGGCTCATCATTGAAATTACGTGGGCCAGAGTTCCATGTGGATGGCACAACCGCTTGGTAGTTTTCAATTTTACCGTCTTTGATAACCACCCAGTGTGAAAGCAGGCCACGTGGTACCTCCCCAAAACCAACGCCTTTAATCGTCGCGTTTTCTGGGAAGTTGGGTTTTACAAATGTGGTAAAGTCGCCTTTACCAATGTTATCCACCAACGCTTGCCATTGAATTGACAGTGTTTCATTCAGCACACAGCAACGTACGCTACGACCAATAATGCGGCCTAATGTGGAGTGCAGTTGATCAACACTAATGCTGTTACCTGTCAGTGTTTGATACAGATTCACCACATCATTAAAGTGTTTTTCCGTTGGCTCATGTTTTGCTGCCAGTTTGCACAGTAAGTCCGCTAATGGCCCCACTTCGACAGTTTTATCGTAGAAGGTTGGCGCTTTCACCCATGAATATTTGCCATCATCGTCCCAACCAGTGTAGTCAGGGTTTGTGGTGCCTTCCCACGGTGCTTGTGGCTCATTTTCTTTGTACCACGCGTGTTTGCTACTTTCTTTGATACCGTTGATCAAATACTCGTCCATGTGGCTGGTAATTGGGCGATAGGTACTGAAATCGCTATTTTCGAGGTAGCCACCCGGTAATAAGAAACTGCCATTTTTGCCATCCATCGGCATTTCAGGCATACACATGTAGTGTTTCGCCCCTTGACCAACTTCTAACCATTCTGGGTAGCCCGCGGCAATAACAGCAGCGTCGATTTTATAGACTTGCTCAATAAAATCCCCTAAACGGTCGATAAAGGATTTCACATACATTAAACGCTCAAGGTTAAGAACACCGACTCCATCAAGGTTAATCGGGTTCGCGACACCGCCCACGGCGAGGTTTTGGATGTGCGGAGTTTTACCCCCAAGCAGTGCCACAATGCGGTTTGCATCCCGTTGGCATTCAAGGGCTTGCAAATAGTGCGCGACCGCAATCAGGTTCACTTCAGGCGACAATTTCATCGCTGGGTGACCCCAGTACCCGTTCGCAAAAATCCCTAACTGACCACTCGCAACCAGCTTTTTGATTTTGTCTTGTACGCGGGTAAATTCTTCTGCGCTATTGAGTGGCCATGTAGAAACCCCTTTGAGGATTTCGGCGGCTTTATTTGGGTCTGCATTTAACGCGGAGGTGATATCCACCCAATCAAGCGCCGATAATTGATAAAAATGAACAATATGGTCTTGAATGGTATGCGCCGCTAAAATCATATTACGGATGTACTGTGCGTTAACGGGCACATCAATATTCAACGCGCTTTCAATGGTACGCACAGACACAATGCCGTGAACAGTGGTACAAACCCCACAAATACGCTGCATGATCATCCATGCATCACGTGGGTCTTTCCCTTTGACGATTTCTTCCATACCGCGCCACATGGTGCCTGAAGCCCAAGCCTTGGTGACTTTTCCATCTTCAATTTCACAATCAATGCGTAAGTGACCTTCGATACGAGTGACTGGATCTATTGTTATACGTTGGCTCATGCTTTACCTCGGGCCTCTGAATGGCTCATCTTTGTTTTTTTCAATGCTGGAATAACGGGTAGTAGGCGGATCAGCAAGATGTACGCGCAGACCTCAATTGCCACAAAACCCATTGAAATTAAAAGTTCTTCTGATGTTGGGAAGTAGTCATAACCGCCCCCCGGATTGAACGCGACAAGGGAGTAGCTCATCCGCCACATTGCCGCCCCGATTAACATGCTTAACCCGCTGATGTATAACCAACGCGAATCATTTCTCAGCGATGGGATGCGGAAAATAATTAATGGGATCACCATTAACACGGTTTCTATCCAGAACATCATGGCGTAGAAGTCACCATTGAAGATGTGATGCAGTTTTTCGCGATAAATCAACTCGCCAAATCGGCACACGAGGAACAACACCAAAAGCACTTGCAGGATTTGCGTGAGCCGCACAAACAGTGGCCGCTCATCTGCCCCTTGCCCCTTTAAGGCAGCTTGCAGTAATGAGCCTTCAAAAATGACTATCGAGAACCCCATAATAAACGCGGTCAACAGTGAGAGCAGCGGCAACATTTCATAACTTTGCCAAATTGGATGTACCTTGTATCCCGCTGAAATCATTAACGATCCCATTGAAGATTGGTGCATCATTGGCAGCAATGCGCCTAAAGCGATGATAAAAAACATCACTTTATTCAAGCGTTTTAGCGATACTTTCCAGCCAAAACGTTCACACAAGGCAGGGGCGAATTCTAATGCCATCACACCGATGTAAATCGTCATACACACGGCAGTTTCGAACAGTACAGAGTTGGTATTGAAGAAGCCCGGAATATAGAAATACGGCAAGTTCCAGTAACGCCCCACGTCGATAGTGATGGATAAGCCGCCGAGGGAGTAACCAAATAAACTAGCCAGTAATGCGGGGCGAACCAGCGGGTGATATTCCCCGCGGTTAAACACATACACCGCCCAAGCCAGCGCCCAGCCACCACAGGCAAAACCGGTACCTATCAGCAAGTCAAAGGCAATCCAAATTCCCCACGGGTAACCCCCGTTAAGGTCAGAAACCGACCCTAGGCCGAAAACCAGACGTTTAATAATCAGAATGACGCAAAGCAGCACCAATGGCCCAAAGACCATAATTGGCCAACTGACTAAACGCCCGCCTAACGGCTTTTCTTTATGATGCGTCGTCATTTGAGTCATCTCCTTCGTGTTTGTCATTCTTAGTATTGCGGTACACCAAGAAGCTCAACCCAGCCAGTGCCGCTAACGGCAACACCATGCCTTTGTACAGGGTGTGCTGCACATGCTCAGAGCGCGCACCGGTCGACAGTTGCTCTAATTCAGGCAAACCAAGGTGTTGATATGGCACGCCTGAAAGCACAATGACCTGCGTTCCGCCGCCTTCAAGCTCCCCATATACGTGTTGTTCATACTTCGGCACTTTGATGACATTCGGGTCATTGCTATGCAGGGTTTGGCGTGGGAAACCATATTCATCCCCCGCTTTGAGTGTTAAGCGTTTTTTTGCTTCGGCGAGCAACTCTTCTCTTGTACCGAAAATCACGGCACCGGTTGGGCACACTTCCACGCACCCCGGTAAGCCGCCTTTGTCTAAACGCTCTACGCCTTTTTGATTACATAGTTCGCACTTATGAATCGCACCAAACTTATCATCATAAGCATATTTTGGAATGTTGAACGGGCACGCCACCATGCAGTAACGGCAACCCGTACACACGCTCGCATCGTAATGAACGATGCCCGTTTTCGGGTCTTTTTTCAGTGCTTGAACAGGGCAAACAGACACACAGTTCGGGTCAACGCAGTGCATACACTGCTTTTTGATGTAAGCGTAACCGTCTTTTTCCTGATCTTTATTCACCCCAGTGCCGCTGCTCCAGACCTGAATAATGTTATTGGTGTATGGGGTAAGCTTGTCGTTGTTCGACCATGTTTGCTCCCCCACAGGGTTACGCTCTGGGTGGTTGATATCTTGGCATTTTGTCACGCAGGCTTGGCACCCAACACACAACGTTGAGTCATACAGCATGCCAAGGGAGTTCGGAATTGGCGGTCGGTTTTCCGCTCCCGCCAAGCTCGGTGAGCTGCTCGCAAGGAGCGCTCCCCCAGCGGAGAGTTTAAGGAAATTTCGTCTATTCACGGTTATTCTCCCCGTGAGTCAGTGTCTTGCTGGCGTTTTTGGCGACCTAATTCACGTACCGCCATCACACTCACCCCAGCCACTAACCCCACAACACCACCGATTAACCCAACGGCGGTTGATGAAATTTGGCCTCCTTCACGGTTATTTAAATCAGGTTTGTCTGCGCGTGGTGTTGGGTTTTCCACGCTGGCAAGTTGGTGAATCGCTTTGTGGAAGCCGACATTTTCTTCATTACAGCCATAACATGGGTGACCTATCGCCACAGGCCATACACCACCAACATCGCAGAACTGCAATGTTGAACAGTTACCGTAAGTTTCAGGGCCTTTACAGCCTAGGTGATATAAACACCAACCTTCACGGTGACCATCATCGCCAAACTCTTTAGCAAAACGCCCTGCATCAAAGTGTGGGCGGCGCTCACAGTGCTCGTGAATTAATCGGCCATAGGCAAACATTGGACGGTTTTTACTGTCCAGTGCGGGTGGGCGATTAAAGGTAATTAAGTGGGCAACTGTCGCAAGGAAGTTATGTGGGTTTGGTGGGCAACCCGGGATGTTGATCACCGGTTTATCTTTGATGACTTGGTTTAAGCCAACCGCGCCCGTTGGGTTATCACCCGCCGCCGCAACACCGCCCCAAGAGGCACAGGAACCAATTGCAATCACGGCAGCAGCGTGTTCAGCCACTTCGCGGATATGCTCAACAATCGGCTTCCCTGCAACCATGCAGTAAATACCGTTATCTTTCAGTGGGATAGAACCATCGACGACAAGAACATATTTTCCTTTATATTTCTCCATCGCATTGTGCTTATTCTGTTCAACTTGCTCACCAAAAGCGGCAGATAACACCTCATGGTATTCCAGTGAAATTGTATCCAGAATTAAGTTTTCGAGAGTTGGGTGAGTTGAACACAGCAAGGACTCAGTACAACCCGTACACTCTTGGGCGCCAATCCAGATGACAGGCGGACGAGCTGGGTCGCTAATAGATTCAGCAATTTGGGCCGCTGCTTTCCCGCTTAGCCCCATCGTTGCTGCCAACGCTGTACATAACTTCATAAAATCACGGCGGTTAATACCGTGAGGAGAATTAATAGAGTTATCTCCTATCATTCTTTTTTCCTATTATTATGGGTGGCTTAGAACCTATTCATTAAACAAATTTTGTTGAGTATCCTTGCGTTAGAGATGCCACAAAACCCGACGTATTGAATACACTTACGCCTTACGCTTGTATCATTCGATGCAATTCAAATTGATAACAAAACTGAGCTTAATGAAATAAATTCTTATTTAAGTAACCTGGTGCATATATATAAAATAAGATCCTATTCCTCCCGATTTTTCATCACTTGATCTTCATCAAGAGGAAATAAGAAAGTTTATCTTTTTTATATATTTGTTAGAAAAATCGATTCAGTCGATAAAGAAGAAAAGTGTTCAATTAAATAAAACAAATCAATTTATTATTCAATAATGCGCTATATATCACATTAATTTAAATACAAATTTCATTATTTATCATGATGATATGAAAAAACATTATTTGTTTATAATTTAATTAAGCGAAATTAGAGTATTATTAATGACCAATTAGTTAATATAGAATTAAATTATCTAAATAAGAATCAATATCAAAAAAAGAATATTTAATAAAACATTCAATATACAAAATTCCACGTAAGATACATTCAAAATCATATTCAAAATGAGTAAGTCGCTAACCCTTTAATTTTGCTGAGGCTATCGCGACCTGCCCTAATGCCAATCCGCCATCCCCCATTGGGAACTGCCTTGCCGTTAATACCTCAAATTCATTTAAATTATTAATTAATAAATTTCGTAATAATTTATTGTGCATAACACCTCCTGATAACACGATTTGCTTAACCGCGTATCGCTGAGCAGATATTCTAGCGAGCTGCGCAAACCCATTTGCTAATGCGACATGAAACGCATGGGCACGTTGCGCTTTAGGCGCTTGATAAGCACACCATTCACGCCAAAATGTCGCTAAGTCAAGGTGTTGACCAACTAATGGCATCGTCACAGGGTGTGTCAGAACTTCAGAGCGCATCGCCAACGCTTCAAGTTGGCACGCCGCTTCCCCTTCCCAACTGGTTTGCGCCGTACAAATACCAAGGGCGGCGGCGATAGCATCAAATAATCGCCCTGTGGAAGACGCTACTGGGCAGTTGAGCCCCCTTTCGATAGCCTTTTCGAGCCCCTGCCAAGGAAATTCGAGGAGTTGAGCTGCATCTGACTGCTGTTGCCACTTAGGAACAAACTGCGACCAATGAGCCAATAAGTTACGCCAAGGCTGCCTTGCCGCCATTTCACCGCCGGGCAAAGCAACTGCGGGCAATCCACCTAAATATTGGCTAGATGCATAATCTACCAATAAGCATTCTCCGCCCCAGAGACGTCGGTCATCACCATAACCTAACCCATCAAGGGCTAATCCAATGACTTTGCCTGTATTTTTCGGCAAGCCATACTCCACCATAACGGCCGCGATATGGGCATGATGGTGCTGAACTTGCACAAATGGAATGTCCAACTGCGCAGATAACTGCTGAGCAAAGCGATGACTAACATAGCTAGGGTGCATATCTCCAGCCAATGCAGTTGGGGTAAAACGGTAAATAGACTCAAACAAATCAATCGCACTTTGGTATTGTTCAAAAATATCTAAGTCGTCCAAGTCCCCAAGGTGCTGGCTTAATACCGCGCTTTTATCACGTAATAAGCAAAACGTATTTTTCAAGTCAGCCCCTAACCCTAATATCGCGGGTGAATTTTCAAAACCTTCAGGTAAATCGACAGAATCAGGTACATACCCGCGGGCACGGCGTAACATTTCCGCCTCACCTTGGTGATAACGAACTAAAGAATCATCAGCGCGTTGTACGATATCGCGGTTATGAGTCAGGTAAAAATCGGCGATATTGGCCAAGTCATTGAACGCACTTTGCTCCGTGAGCACAGGGGGCTTCCCTGATGCATTCCCTGAGGTCATGATTAACGGCCTTTTTACTTCTGCCATTAATAAATGCTGTAACGGGTTTGAAGGCAGCATCACCCCTAACTCCGTTAAATGGGGAGCAACAAAATGGCTTAACCCACTGTTTTTCCATTGCTTAATTAAAACGATTGGCGCAGCAGGGCTTTTTAACAACGAGGCTAGCCCATCACTCACACTCACCCCTTGGTTTTTTAACCAATCTAAAGACGGGATCATCACCGCGAATGGTTTTGTTGGGCGATGTTTACGCATGCGCAGTGCTTGTACTGCATGGTCATCCGTTGCATCACAAGCAAGGTGAAAGCCACCTAACCCTTTGATAGCAATAATTTTACCTGCGAGTAAATATTGCGATGCCGATATTAGCGCCTGTTCCTTTTCCGCCACCGTCTGCCCGAAAGCATCACTCAGCTTAATTTCAGGCCCACACACCGCACATGCATTGGGCTGCGCATGAAAACGCCTATCCGCGGGGGATTGATATTCCGCCAAACATTCAGGACATAACGGGAAATCGGCCATCGCCGTATTTGGGCGATCATAGGGCATGTGGCGAATAATCGTAAAGCGCGGCCCGCAATGAGTACAATTGGCAAATGGATAATGAAAGCGGCGATTTGCAGGGTCAAAAATCTCTTGCTGACAAGCCTCACAAGTTGCTGCATCAGGGATCACTTGCGTATCCATCTTCCCTTCGCCACTGCGGCGAATGGTAAATTCATCGGGTAAAACATCCCATTGAAAGGGTTGTGATTGAATACTCTCAATATGCGCTAAAGGAGGGCAATGCTGTTGTAATAATTGGCTAAATTCAGTGATATCGGCATCTGCAAGAAGGCGGATCAACACCCCTTCGCCATCATTGCAGACATCCCCGTGCAGTTGCTGTTGATGCGCCAACTGCCAAACATAGGGACGAAAGCCAACCCCTTGTACTTTGCCTTTAACCCGAAGCTGTATTCCGTTGCTCACTTGCACACCCTCTTATTTCAATGGAAGGTATTTTCCCGCTAACAACCTTAAAAAACTTCACCTGAGATCAAAAAAAGGTGGGATATACATAAGAAAATATGCGGAATTAAATCACCAAATTCGCTTATTAATTATATTTTCAATAAAGACAATTAATAAAACTTAATAAAACCACACTGCTTAGTTTTTAAATCTAATTTAAATTGCATTATTAAATAAATTCTCTTCCTTAATTAAACAATAAAGACAGTTTATATAAACGCAGAGTTCAAAAATAACTTAACCCACTGTTATTAATAAATTAAATTAAAAATATCCATGCTTAATCCTAAAGGACGATAGTCACGATACGCAAACAAAAGTAAGCTCATTCATATGTTAACAATCTAGCAACATATCGATTTTGATAACAATTATTCAATACCAATATAAATTTATTTATAATAAAAAGAGGTGCTATTTTGAAAATCAAACCACTGTTAATCTCCCTATCCCTTACAGCCGCATTATTTGGTTCAAGTTCTTTCGCAAATGCGGATGAAATCATTACCCTTGGCACAAAAGGTGGGCCATCCATATTAAATGAAGCGCGCTTGCCGCAATCCACGGCTTTTATTAAAGGGGATAAAACCTATCTTTTTGACGCAGGATACGGCGCAACTTTACGGTTAGTGCAATCCAAAGCTCCACTTAAAAATATTGACTCCATCTTTATTACTCACCTGCACAGTGACCATGTTGCCGATTACCCAGCGTTATTACTAAATGCATGGAACAGCGGGCTCAACCACAATGTGACGGTCTATGGCCCTGTGGGCACGGAAAGCATGACCAAAGGCGTTTGGGACACCTTTAAGCGCGATATTGATTTACGTATTAAAGATGAAGGCAAGCCTGATTTACGTAATATGGTCACCGCCAAAGATATTTCTGAGGGGGTCGTGATGGATAAAGACGGCGTCAAAATCAGCGCGTTGTTTGTGCCACATCCCCCTTTTAACTCCGATGAAGCTCTTGCCTATAAAATTCAATCAGAGGGTAAAACCGTCGTTATCACGGGTGATATGATTGATAATAAACAAATTATTGAATTCGCTAAAGATGCTGACCTTTTAGTTAGTGAAGTCGTGCTGGTTTCTGGTGTTGAGAAATTAGCCAACCGAATTGGCAATGGTTCAACTCTCGCAAAAGCGATTATCTCCCACCACACCACCGCAGAAGATGTCGGTAAAATTGCCAAAGAAGCCAATGTAAAACACTTGGTGCTCACCCACCTCGTTCCCGCTGATGATCCATCGATTACTGATGAAGTTTGGATAGAGGAAGTCAGAAAACAATACGCAGGCCCAGTTACCGTAAGTAAAGACTTACAACGGTTTGAATTAAAATAATCTAAACAACAAAATAGCCACAAACTATTTTGTGGCTATGATTGGCTCAAAGTAATTTACGCCAGATCCACTGTTCACTTCTTAACCTCAGTTTCTTATATGAAACTAAACTACGCCATAAGCTCGACACACCCCACACTTTGAAACGAATATTTTACATATAGTCAACATTCGATTGACTATTAATCACCCCTACATTTAATCTGGTTTTAAATAATAAACAATGTTTCTTATATGAAACAAAATGTTACTGCGTATTAAGAGGAGAAAATAATGAGCTGGATTGCGGTGTGCGATGTTTCACAAGTTCAAGAAGAATTTCCCTTTTCCGCCAAAGTGAATGACAACGAAATCGGCATTTTTTTAGTTGAAGACCAATATTACGCTTTGGAAGATGTTTGTCCTCATGCTTATGCCCTACTCAGTCAAGGGTTTGTGGAAGATGGCAAGGTCGAGTGCCCTCTACACGAAGCCATTTTTGATATCAAAACAGGCAAATGCTTACGGGAACCTGGTGGTCGAGATTTAAAAACCTACCAAACTCGAATTCATGAAAACCAAATCGAAATTAGTTTAATTGAGGAGTAGCCATGGAACCGATTCAAAATATTAACCCTTACCTACCCGCAAATAATCAGATTATCCCTGCTCGAGAAGGCGGAAAAGGGAGCATCCAAGCGCCGGGGAGCGCCCCTAATATTGTCTGGCAAACACGTTCACGCCTTCCCGACGAATATGAAACAGCGCTGATTGGTGCATTAGAAAACTTATTTGCCGCGGGTACTGACACCCTCGAAGCCCTTGTTGAAGCCCTAAATCAACAACTCTTATTTGACCGACAAGGTCATACATGGACACCAAGTAGTTTTCGCGAATTTTTGCTCGTTAATGGGTATTAATGCTTTGTAACTTATACAAAAAATAAAAATAACCTTTGATAATCGGAAGCAAATTATGACAACGAATACACAACCTCAAAACTATCAAGCGTATTTAGATGTGGGGCTACGAGGACAATGGTACCCCGTATTATCAAGCTGGGAAGTGAGCAGCAACCCCATCGGTATCACTCGCCTTGAAGAGCAAATTGTCTTATGGCGCGATGATAAAGGCCAAATTCATGCCTTAGAAGACAGATGCCCTCACCGCGGCGCACGTTTATCCATGGGCTGGAATCTTGGTGAACGTATTGCTTGCTGGTACCACGGCGTTGAAGTGGGCGGAGATGGTATTGTCAAGGACGTTCCAGCGGTTAGCCAATGCCCTCTTGAAGGCCAAAAATGCTTAAAAACCTACCCAGTTCAAGAAGTTCACGGTGCTATTTTTCTCTATTTTGCGGTGATTGAAGGGGAAACACCACCAGCACTTGAATTCCCTGAAGAATTAGCCGATGGCGAAAACCATAGCCACTTCCTCTGCACTGCATCGTGGAAATGCAACTATCAGTATGCCCTTGAAAACGTGATGGATCCAATGCATGGCACCTATTTGCACTCTTCTTCACACTCCATGGCTGAAGGGGATAAACAGTCTGAGATGATCCTTGAAGCGACTCAAACGGGGTTTATTTTCCGTAAGAATGATCAAATTGGTGTTAACTTCGACTGGGTAGAATTTGCCAGTACAGGCGCAAACTGGTTGCGTTTATCCATCCCATATCAAAAACGTTTTGGACCGGGCGGCCACTTTTGGATCATTGGCATGGTCGTTCCAGAAGATAAAGATCACTGCCGCGTATTCTTCTGGCGAATTCGTAAAGTCAAAGATTGGCAACGCGATCTCTGGCGCTTTATGTACCGTAACCGCTTAGAAGGGCTGCACTGGGATGTGTTAGAGCAAGACCGCATTATTTTAGAAAACCTCGCACCAAATGCGCGTAACCACGAGTTTCTCTACCAACACGATGTCGGTTTATCGCGTCTTCGCCGCATTATGCAGCGTGAAGCCAAAAAACAGTTTGAACTGATTTACGGTAAGGAAACTGAAAATGCATAACCTATTGGCGGGAAAACGTATTGTGGTCACTGGCGCAGCAAGAGGGCTCGGTTTTAGCTTTGCCCAAGCCGTCGCAGAACAAGGCGCTAAAGTCATTCTGTGTGACATTCTTGAAGAACGTTTGCAAGAAAGCACCGAAATATTACGCCGCCAAGGGTTTGATGCACAAAGTTACTGTGTCGATCTTGCTGATCCCGCTTCTATTCACCAAGCCTTTGAGCATATCGCTAAGCAAGGTGCCATTGATGGGTTGATCAACAATGCGGCTCTCGCAACGGGTGTGGGTGGCAAAACATTGGATGAATACGATCTTGAGCTTTGGGATCGCGTTATGACCGTGAATGTCAAAGGAACTTGGTTGGTCACAAAAGCGGCATTGCCACTATTAAAGCAAAGCCAACAGGGAAAAATCGTCAATGTTGCGTCTGATACCGCCCTTTGGGGGGCGCCAAGGTTAATGGCTTATGTTGCCAGTAAAGGGGCGATTATCAGTATGACTCGCTCGATGGCGCGAGAGTTAGGCCAGCACCGCATTTGCGTTAATGCAATTGCACCGGGGCTAACCAAGGTTGAAGCCACTGAATATGTCCCTGAAGAACGCCACCAGCTTTATGAAAATGGGCGAGCCTTACAAGGGGAGCAACTACCTGAAGATGTCACTGGCACCGCACTGTATTTGCTTTCTGATATGGCAAATTTTGTGACAGGGCAGCTTATACCCGTCAACGGCGGCTTTGTTTTTAACTAATTGATGACCGCGTTGGCGGCGAGGTTAACGCATTGAATTCAACATGTAAGTATTTGATACCCGGTCTGGAAAAAGGATTGCAGCTTCTTCTCCTGCTCGCTCAGCAGCACCGCGAGCTCACGTTTGCCGAAATCCTACGCCTAGTCGATATGCCTAAAGCCACCGCTTATCGTGCGATCCAGACCTTGGTACATTTGGATTTCCTTGTGCAACACCCGCGAACTGGCGCATTTTCACTGGGTCGCAAAGTGCTTAGCCTTGGCCTTGGTTATATTGCCTCTCTCGATTTAACCCAGTTAGGCCAGCCGATTATTGAACATTTGCGCGATCGCAGCCAGTGCAATAGCCATCTGGTGATCCGTGATGGCCGAGACATTATCTATATCGCTCGCGTCAGTGGTGCGGAATCCAAAATTAACCATGTCAGCGTCGGCACACGCTTATCGGCTCATCGAACCTCTTTAGGGCGAATGCTATTAAGTGGGCTGTCTTCTACAGAATTTGACGCCCTTTACCCTGATGAAGAGCTACCGGATAACGCGGGCAGCAAACACGAATTCTGGAACATGATCCAAGCCGACAAACTGCGTGGTTATGTTATTGGCGAGTCATTTTATCGCCGCGGTATCTCCTCCATTGTTTATCCCGTTTACAACCAAGACAACGGGGTCGAGGCAGCGATCAGCATCATGGTTCCCATGGACAGTATCCCTGTGCAGGAGCGCCAACATTTACAGAATGAAGTACGTAGTGCGGCACAAAAGCTGACTGAATTTATTGGCGGTATCAGCCCAGCCAAAGTGATTTAGCGTTAACGAAAAACTTACCCATTTTCGGTTTATTGCCATAAGCCTCGGCTCTCCTTTGCCCAAAAAACGCGCTAGGCAATAACACCACCCTATAGAGGATTAAGCTATGTCAGTGATTGGAATAGAAAAATTAGAATTTGGCGTCGAAGACCTCACGGCCTGCCAAAAATTTTTACATGACTTCGGCTTACACGTTTCGGACAACAATCCCAGTGTATTTACCACGCTATCAGGGGCTGAACTGGCATTATTTCCCCTTGACGATGCCGCCCTTCCCGCACCTTTTGAAACGGGCTCAACCCTAAGGCGCATTACATGGGGCGTTGAAAACCTCGCCAATTTAAATCAAATTATCGACAACATTCAAGGGTGTGATGGGTTTGAACGAACAGCCACTGGCGCACAATGCCGTGATCCGAATGGCATGACCGTCGCTTTTTGCCTTTCACAGCAAAAAGACGTTCAGCTCGACGTCACGGGTATCAATCAATGGGGAGACATTCGCCGTATTGATAAACCTAGCCCGATTTATGAAAAAGCCAATCCGATCAACGTCGGCCATGTCGTTTTCTTTGTTGATGACCTCCCTGCGACAGAAGCATTTTATTGCCAAAAACTGGGTTTCCAAGTGTCTGATCGCTACATCGACCGCGCCGTTTTCCTGCGCGCCCAAATTAACGGCTGCCACCATAATTTATTTTTACTGAAATTGCCGCACCGTGGCAGTGGCTTGAACCACGTTGCCTTTACCGTTCGGGATATTCATGAAGTGATTGGTGGGGGCTTAGCCATGAACCGCCATAATTGGAGCACCTTTATTGGCCCTGGTCGCCATCCAATCTCATCCGCCTATTTTTGGTACGTCAATAGCCCAACAGGCGGTGCATTCGAATACTACACCAACGATGACTACCTCACCGAAAAATGGCAACCAAGGGAACTGGAACACTCACTGGTTTCATTTACCGAATGGGCGGTTGAAGGTGGTTTAGATTACGAAACACGCCGCCAAGTCAAGCCGACCAAGGAGTCATAAAATGAGTACCTTAATTCAAGGCGGTATTGTCATTATTGGTGGAGGTCAGGCGGGTGGCTGGGCCGTAAAAACCCTCAGAGACGAAGGTTACCAAGGCACAATTTCAGTGATCAGCGATGAAAACCACGATTTTTACGAACGTCCACCGCTGTCAAAAGCGGTTCTCACACAAGAAGACGCGGTTTTATCACGTTTGTTTAGTGAAGACGACACGCGTGCATTGAATTTGCAATGGTTTCGCCCCGTACGCGCCGAGCGAATTGATACACAGGCTAAATGTGTTTACCTCAATGATGGGCGGTTAGTTAACTTCGATAAACTGCTTATCGCAACAGGCGGCCGCCCGCGTTACCTCTCAACAGCATGGCAACAGCACCCGCACGTATTTGCCTTACGCTCATGGGATGATGCCCAAGCGCTACGTTCCAGACTCTTATCCGCCCAAAAAATCGCCATCATTGGCGGGGGGTGGATTGGCTTAGAAGTCGCAGCATCCGCACGGAAAATGGGCCTTGATGTGACGATTTTTGAACGTCAAAACCGCCTGTGTGAACGCAGTGTTCCGCAAAGTGTTTCTGATGCATTAGCGCTACGCCATCACCAAGCTGGCGTTCAGGTCATTACAGATTGTGGCGATATTCAATTAATTGATGACCACGACACATTACAAATCGGCTGCTCAAAATGCTCTACTCAATCCTTTGACCTTGCCGTGATGGGGATTGGTGTTGAGCTCAACCTTGAGCTCGCAAAAGATGCGGGGTTAACCGTTACCCATGGCATCGTGATCAACGACCAAGGGAAAACCTCCCACCCTGATATCTACGCCGCAGGGGATATTGCCTGCCACCCGACGCTTTCTTTGTGTTTACAATCATGGGCTTATGCACAAAACCAAGCCATCACCACCGCAAAAGCGATGCTTAACCCGCTATCCTCAGGGTTTAATGAGCCCGCTTGGCTTTGGTCTGATCAATACCAAGACAATATACAAATCTTGGGTGTTCCGAGTACGCAAAACCTGCAACACGTCCAGCGCCACAGCGAAAATTCCGAGGTTCATTTTGCCTTAAATGAAGCCAACGAATTGGTTCAAATGGTGGCCTTTAATGATGCTCGCGCGATCAAACTGGGTAAACGTTGGCTGCAAAACCAGCGTAAATTGGTTCCCTCAGAACTTGCCGACCCCACATTTTCACTAATGTCACTTAAATAGTGCCTGCGAGGAAAAAACATGGCAAATCAAAGTATCACGATATCCGCCAATGAAAATGCACAAAGTACGCAGGATGCACCAGAAAAAGTGAACTGGCTGATCCCCATCGGCCTATTTTCCTGCGTTTTACTGGCATTTTTTGACAAAATTAGCATCGCTGCTCTGTTTTCCGACGAAAAATTCCAACAAGCGCTAGGCATTGATTTTGATCCGACCCGCTTAGGCTTATTAATGAGCGCCTTTTTATTCGCCTATGGCGTTTCATCCATGTTACTCAGTGGCATTGGTGACCGTTTTCACCCCACAAAAATGCTGCTCTTTATGATCAGTAGCTGGTGCTTCTTAATGATTTTTATGGGGTTCACCCACCATTACGGCACCATGGTTTTTCTACGTGTATTACTCGGTATAGCTGAAGGGCCATTATTAGCCATCGCCTATGCCATTATCCGCCGCACTTTTCCACCAAAAATGCAAGCTCGCGCCACCATGCTCTGGTTACTGGGCACTCCCCTAGGTGCAGCGCTAGGGTTCCCTATCGCTTTGTATCTTTTAAACAATTTTGGCTGGCAAAGTACCTTTTTCGTCATGGCAGCCTTTACCGTGCCGGTGTGGTGGTTGGTGGTCTTCGGTATTCGCCACCCAAATTTAGTCAACCGCAGTGCTCAACTAAAAACATCATCAGGGGAAAAACTGCCTGAAGAACAGATTGCAGAAATGAAAGCCCATAAAAAACGCTTATTTCAAAATAGCCATTTTTGGATTATCTGCATGTTTAACATCGCATTTTTAGTCTACCTCTGGGGGATGAATGGCTGGTTACCAAGCTACTTAATTAAAGGAAAATCCATTCACTTGGAACACGCAGGGATCCTCTCTTCCCTCCCATTTATTGCCATGTTGTTTGGTGAAGCGATTGGTGCGTGGCTTTCTGATCGCTACGACCGTAGAGCCCTTGTATGTTTCATCTCATTATTGGGTGCTGTGCTTGGTTTGGCGGGCGTACTGTTCCTCACCGAGACCTACAGCATCATTTTAATGATGGCATTCAGCATGTTTATGTGGGGAGCCGGTGCCCCTAACATCTTCGCATTACTGGCTAAAGCGACACAAAAGCAAGTCAGTGCCCTTGCGGGTGGCATATTCAATGGTCTAGGAAACCTTGCTGGCGCTGCTGCACCGCTGTTAATGGGTGTGTTGATTACCGTTACCCACACTATGGATAGTGGGCTGTTATTTATCGTCATTATTGGTTTAGTGGGCAGCTTGTTATTGCTCCCCTTACTGAAAAAATACTAAACACTGCCTCTTTAGGAGATAACGCTATGTCACAACCTCAAATCAAACCCCAAGGGATCCCAATGGCACAATGGATTGAGTCCCGAGTTGCCCGCCTTGAAGGGCGCAAATACGACTGGAACGCACTGAAATTCCAAGCCGATTACGACCCGAAATACCGCCGTGCCCAAATGCGTTATATCGGTACAGGGGCTACAGGTGTCGCCAGTGACGTCAATACCGTTCCTGCGGAAAACTTCACCTTTTCGACCATGGTGTTACCGTCTAAGTGTGAAGGGCCACTGCACTTACACCCTGATGTTGAAGAAGTTTTCTTCATGCTCAAAGGCACCATTACGTTGTTTATCAAAGACGGCGACGAAGAGTATGAAACGGTCTTAAAAGAGCGTGATTTGATTTCCGTTCCTGCGGGGATTTACCGCGGCTTATTCAATCACGGGGAAGAAGAAGCCTTAATGTGCGTGATGATTGGGACGCAAAAACCCGCTATCCCAACTTACCCAGAAGACCACCCATTATCAAAAGTTAAACGCGGATAACAGGAGTAATCAGTGATGAGTCTGCCAATTGAAAATTTACCCGAGCTTCAGCTCGCAAACTTTGGTCAATACCGCCTTAATTGGCGGGAAGCGGGCCAAGGGGAGCCCGTGATCCTCCTCCATGGCATTAGCTCAGGCTCGGCCTCATGGATTTCTCAACTGACGGCATCATCACTGACTCACCGCTATCATCTCTATTGTTGGGAGGCACCTGGTTATATGAATAGCCTTGAATTGGCGACAAAAACGCCGGTGGCACTGGATTACGCCGATGCGTTAGAAGCCTTTCTTGATGGGCTGGGATTACAGCAAGTGACCCTCGTCGGCCACTCGTTGGGGGCTTTAATGGCCTGCGCTTTTGCCTCTTTGCATCCTTCGCGCGTCAATGGCTTATTGCTCGCTAACCCCGCACAAGGTTACGGAACAAAAAGCCTTGAAGAACGCAACCGCGTGTATGACCAAAGGCACGATATTGTGTTTAACTCAGGTATCGAAGCCTATGCACAAAACCGTGCGGCAGCCTTACTGTCACCCACGGCTTCACAAGAAAAAATCGAGTGGGTACAGCAAAATATGAGAAAGCTCAACCCAACGGGTTTTTTATCCGCCGCTTGGATGCTGGCGCATGACGATATCAGCCTGTATTTAAAAGCTTATACTGGCGCGATCGAAATGCTGGTTGGAGAAGAAGACACTATCACGCCACCTTCGCAAGTTAGCCAATTAGCGCAACAAAAACAGTGCCCACTGTTTTATCTTCCACAAGCGGGTCATGCGAGCTACCTTGACCAACCCGCTGAATTTAACCAGCACCTCACTCACTTTTTATCGACGGCTGCTTTGCAAAGGAAACACGCATGAATTTACAGTTAAATAACCGAGTCGCTGTCGTGACTGGCGGAAGCTCTGGCATTGGTTTTGCGACCGTCAAATTGTTACTCGATGAAGGGTGCAAAGTGGCCTTTTGTGGTCGAAATAAAGATAAATTACAAGCCGCAACAACCCTATTAACAGCGTTATACCCGCAGGGAAATTTTATCGCTGTGACCTGCGACGTATTAGATAAAACCCAAATCGAAGCCTTTGCCGAGCAAGTTCGCCAGCAATACGGGCAAACAGATTTACTGATCAACAACGCAGGCCAAGGTTACGTCGCCAACTTTTCAGACACGCCAGAAGACGCTTGGCTGCACGAAGCCCAATTGAAATTATTTGGGGTGATAAACCCTGTGAATGCGTTCTTACCACTCTTAGAGCAATCAAATATCGCCTCAATTACCTGCGTGAATTCATTGCTGGCGTTGCAACCTGAACCCCATATGGTCGCCACATCTGCGGCAAGAGCCGCACTATTAAACATGACACTGAATTTATCTAAAACATTGTTACCCAAAGGAATTCGCGTCAATTCTATCTTACTGGGCATGGTAGAGTCTGACCAATGGCGCCGCCGCTTCGAAAGCCGCAGCGACACCGATCTGACTTGGGAACAATGGATAGGCAATATCGCCAAAAACCGCGGCATTCCCATGCAGCGCTTGGGCAAACCTGAAGAACCTGCTCGCGCACTGGTTTTCTTAGCATCCCCGATGGCGTCATTTACCTCGGGTGCAGCTTTGGATGTCTCAGGTGGCTTTGCCCATCAAATTTAAAGGATTGAAATATGAAAACGTTAATGCTAATTGGCTATGGCGCGATGGCAGAAGAAGTGATTACTCGCTTACCTCGTGGGATAACGCTGCGCTGGATTGTTGCTCGCGCTCATCACCACGACGCCATTCTTAAGCGCTTTCATGGGGAAGTCACCCCAATTGAGGATATCAACCAAATTAATGAGAAGCCCTCTCTTGTGTTGGAATGTGCCAGCCATCAAGCCGTTAAACAATACGCCCCTCTTGTTTTGCAAAAGGGGTGGAGGCTCGCGATTATTTCAACGGGGGCACTCGCGGACACAACAACGGCACAGCACTTAACCGCGTTAGCTAAACAACATCATGGGCAGTTGATCCCGCTAACCGGTGCCGTTGCAGGGCTTGATGGGTTACGTGCGGCGAGAGAAGCCAATATTACGCAAGTGACTTATCAATCACGCAAAAGCCCAGCGAGTTGGCGTAATGGCCCCGCCGAGCAATTTATCGACTTATCTCAAGTCACTGAGGCAACTGTATTTTTTACGGGTAGTGCACGGGAAGCTGCACTTAATTTCCCAGCGAATGCCAATGTTGCCGCAACCGTTGCCCTTTACGGAATTGGTATGGATGACACCCAAGTGCAGCTGATTGTTGACCCCAATACGAGTAAAAACACCCATCGCATTGAAGTACAAGGTGATTTTGGGCAGTTTTGCATCGAACTCAATGGCAATCCACTTCCCTCTAACCCGAAAACATCCATGTTATCAGCCCTAAGTGCGGTGGAAATTTGCCGTCGTGTTGCTGAACAGGATGCCATTTGACGGAGAACATCATGAATAAAATGGATATTTTTGTCGGCGGAAAATGGCAATTGGGCCGCGGAAAAGAGATGCAATCGCGTTTTCCTGGTGATAACCATATCGTTGCGACCCTAAATAGCGCTAGCCTTGAAGACGTCGAAGACGCCGTGATTGCCGCAGAAGCCGCATGGCGAGAGCCCTCATGGCGAAATATGCCTGCCCACCAGCGTGCCGCTATTTTGTATAAAGTCAGCACGTTAATTGACGAACAGCGCGAAGAATTAACGCGCTTACAAACCTTGGATAACGGCAAGCCGTGGGCTGAAGCCCGTGGCCTAGTGATGAGTGCCGCGGCTACCGCTCGTTATTTTGCTGCGGTCTGTGAAGTGTCGGGTGGTGAACTTCCCCCTCGCCGCCAAACGGATATCATGACAATAAGTACTTACCAACCTATTGGCGTTATTGCGGCTATCACCCCGTGGAACTCACCGATTGCTAGTGATATGCAAAAAATTGCCCCCGCCATTGCCGCAGGGAACGCCGTCATATTGAAACCCGCAGAAGCAACGCCGCTTATCTCGTTAAAACTCGCTGAAATCTTTGAGCAAGCGGGCTTACCTAGCGGCTTGTTGAGCGTACTGCCGGGCAAAGGCTCAATTATCGGCGATGCCCTTGTTCGCCACCCTTTAGTGCGAAAAATCTCCTTCACAGGGGGCACCAATACAGGGCGACAACTGGCCCATATTGCGGCAGATAAACTGATCACCACTTCGTTAGAGTTAGGCGGGAAATCCCCGACAGTTGTGTTATCCGATGCCGACCTTGACCTTGCTGCTCACGGTGTTTGCTACGGTATTTTTAGTTCGATGGGGCAAGCGTGCATCGCGGGTTCCCGTTTATTTGTCGCCCGCGAGATATACGACAAATTTATGGAAAAACTCACCGCATTAACCCAAAACTTAATTATCGGTGACCCTCGTCAAGAACGTGTACACATTGGCCCATTAATTTCCCCAGCTCACCGCAATAGCGTGCAGGCCTACGTTGATCTGGCCATTCAAGAAGGTGGGAAAATTCGCCTTGGCGGGAAAATCCCTTCAGACCCGGCCCTGCAATCGGGGAACTATTATTGCCCCACTATTATTGAAGGCTTAAATAACCAAGCACGTGTTTGCCAAGAAGAAATCTTTGGTCCCGTCTTAGTAGTCATCCCCTTTGATAACGAAGATGAACTCATTCAACAAGCCAATGATTCCGTGTACGGACTCGCAGCGGGAATTTGGACGCGTGATTATACCCGCGCCTTTAAACTGGCGGATGCCCTTGAAACAGGCACCGTGTGGGTCAACACCTACAAAGTTTTTTCTATTTCCACCCCATTTGGCGGCTTTAAAGAAAGCGGCCTGGGTCGTGAAAAAGGCCTTGAAAGCCTCAAAGCCTACATGCAACAAAAAAGTCTGTTTCTGGCACTTAACCCACAACCAAACCGTTGGTGTGAATAACCAATCCGTCAAAGGATTATTCAAGCATTAAGGAGAATATAATGTCTGACATGATTACGGTTGGCGAAGCCGTCGCCAGAACATTAGAGCAATACCAAGTCACCACGGTTTACGGTGTCATTTCAATTCATAATTTACCCATTGCTGATGCCATTGGCCGTCGCGGGATCATCGACTTTACCCCAAGCCGCGGCGAAGCGGGCGCGGTGACCATGGCCGATGCCCATAGCCGTTTTCGTGGGCTCGGTGTGGCATTAACCAGTACAGGTGCAGGCGCGGGGAATGCCATTGGCTCAATGATTGAAGCCATGAATGCTTGTTCACCCATGATCCACATTACGGGTCAGGTGGAAAAAGCCTATTTAGATATGGACGCAGGGTTTATCCATGAAACCCCTGATCAGCTCGGATTTTTGCGGGCAAGTTCCAAGCAAGCTTTTCGCGTACACAGTGCAGAGCAAGCGGTCGCCGTCTTGCACAAAGCCATCCAAGTCGCCCAAACCGTGCCTTGCGGCCCCGTATCCATTGAAATTCCAATCGACATTCAAGGTGCGCTAGTGCCCATCTCTGTATTAAACGCCCCCGTTGTTCCCTCTGCATTGCCTGCATGCAGCGCTTCTCACGTCGACACTATTTGGGATAAACTTCAGCAAGCAAAACAGCCATTATTATGGATTGGTGCAGGGGCATTACAGGCAGCATCTGCCATAAAACGCCTTGCTGATCAGGGGATTGCCGTGATTAGCAGTACCCACGGACGCGGAATTCTATCCGATGATCATCCTTTTAGCTTACGCGCCTTTCATAACGCAGATTCCATTGATGCCTTAATGCGTAGCTGCGATTTATCCTTGGTGGTTGGCTCCCGCTTGCGCAGCAATGAAACCAAAACATGGTCATTACCTTTACCGCGCCCGCTGATCCAACTTGATATTGACCCGCAAGCTGCCAATCGAAATTACATTGCTGATATTAATATAACTGGTGATGCGAAGGCCTTACTGGAAGCACTGGCAGATAAAATGGAGCTCGCCAACCGCCCTGTATCTGACGCGTGGAAAAAACAGGTGCAAAATGCGGTTCAGCAGGCAGAGCAACAACTGCGCGAGCAATGCGGTGCTTATAGCGACCTCAGTGATGCCGTTGAACAAACGCTACCAAAAGAAGGTATTTTTGTGCGGGACATTACGGTTTCAGGGAGCTTATGGGGCAGTCGGTTATTAAAAGCCACGAAGCCGATGCACAATATTCACTCCCTTGCCGGCGCAATTGGTTTGGGTCTCGCGATGTCTATCGGCAGCGCAAAAGCCAACCCAGACACCTCGGTCATAGGCCTTGTTGGTGATGGCGGTTTGATGCTAGGGATTGGGGAACTCGCTACCATGGCACAAGAGCAACTCCCTATCGTTTTGATTATTATGAATGATAATGGCTATGGCGTGATGCGAGGCATTCAGGAAAAATATTTCGCAGGGCGACAGTATTATAATGAATTACTAACGCCTTCATTTAACCAATTAGCTCAATCAATGGGCATTACCGCATTTACCATCGACAAAGCCACGGATTTTAAATCAACACTCCAGCAAGCCATTGATTTAAAAAAACCTGTTGTGGTCGAAGTGCTGATGAATAAAATCGGCAAAATGAATTTCTCAGGCCCACCGCAGAAAAAGTTGTTTTAATTAGTTTTTACTCAAAAATACTGTCTGAGCAGCTAAAGGCTGCTCTTTTTGTTTGTAGACCAATCCACTAGATACAAAAAAGCCACTTCGTTAAAAGTGGCTTAATGTGCTGATTTAACAGCTAAAATTTGGTGGCCCCTACTGGACTTGAACCAGTGACCAATCGATTATGAGTACGTTCCCTACCCTTTATAAATCAATAAATTACATATTTATCAAAAGGATAGAAAACGGTAACTGATGGTTATTCAGGAGGGTTTTGGTTCTCTGCCGCCAGTTTGTCGCCAATGTTTGCCATATCTACTTGCTGATTTTTGGCTCTTAAAGACTCTAACATTGGAAGGTGTTCCTCTAATGAGCCATCTATCAACAATATAGTAGTTATTTCACTTACTGTGAAAATCAACATTTCTATCTCATAAATGACATCATTGATAAATGCCTTTAAGACATATTTAGTTGATACTTCTTTTTTTTCTAGTACATCATTTGAATATATTTGATGTATCCTATCAAAATTATTCATAATTTCTTTACATGTTGACAATCCCAAATGCTGCCTTAACATATCAATATTGCGACTTAACCTCTTTACTGGCTCAATATTTTCCATCCTACTTCTATAATCTTTTAAAAGTAAGAATGACTTTTTTTCATATATTAAAAACAACTTTTCTGAATTAGCATTAAACACCCCATCTAATGAAACAATTATTTCACTTAGTATTATGTTAGTTCTTTTATGGAATTCAGTATTTATAGTATCTTCATAGATACTTATTTTTCTAAATGCTTTTTTATATAATGTATTCGGTTCACCAATTTCATTGCCATTAAAATTTATCATTCCTAACTGATCTAAAATATATTTCCTTGTTGATAAGTATATATCAACTTTATTTTTCTTTTGTGCTTCTTCTAATTGCTCTTTGGCAGTTTTTATTTGAAGTTCTGTTTGAAGTGAACGATGTGCACTCGTGACAAAAGCACCTAAAATTGGTGATAGTGCTAAGATTAAAAATGGAAACTTTGCATTTTCCATCAATCGACTATAACCGTTTGTAGATACATCTAACTCATAATCCTGAGCAACTAATACCCATGCAATACCACTGATAATGAGAGGAAGAAAAACTAAAAACCAAAATAGTGGTTGTACATGTAAGCTAGATTCATCTAGCCAAAACTTCCATTTCCTTTTTTTTAGTAAACAGAAAAATGGAATAGCAGGCACAAATATAATTAATAATATGATTATAGCTAGGCTCATATCTTCAACTTCACCAAAGGATTATAAACCAGTGCATCATTAAGATGATCTGGGGCGAAATGGGCATACCGCATTGTCATTTTGATATCAGTATGACCAAGGATTCTTTGTAATACTAAAATATTTCCACCGGACATCATAAAGTGAGATCCAAAAATGTGATGCAAAACTTGTGATAATTGTCGTTCAGGCAACTCAATTTAAACAAGGTCTCAGCTGGCAACGACAAACTGACCAGACGAGCAGTGAATCCTCGATGCATCGGCAAGTCACCGCAGACACGGAACAGCGCACCTTGGTTACCCGAGAGACCACTATTCAAGCCACCGACAAAACTATGGTACTAGGCACTGCAACATTACTGGCAGGAGCAATCCAACAGATAGCCGACGGTGATTACAGCATTGCATCAAAAGGTAACTTAGTGGCCAGCATCGGTAAGAAAGCAGAGATTGATATTGCCGAAGATGCCGCGCTCACTATTGGCCAAAAGCTGATTGAAAAGGTAGGCGCACTTAAGCAGAGTATCGCGGGTACCAAACAAGAAATCATTGCACCGGTTGTTTGGATTGGTAGCCAAGAAATTAACGTGGCACAGCTGATGATTGATACATTGGATATCGTGAAAGAGTTGGCCGAACTCACCGCCAACCACAGCCACCACAGCACAGGAACGCCATTGAATGCAGATGAGTTTAGACGTTCTCAGATGCAGTTAGATGTTATGAGAGAAAAGTACTCTCCTGTTATTGGTTGAGATGTGAGCAGAAAAAGATTAAACTTGTATTGTTAGCTTTGAAATATCGGACTTTCATGCAAGCAATTGCATATACAGAAAACTCAACCTTACCAGTTGAGTTTTTT
This sequence comes from Providencia sp. UF-224, assembly GCF_058245955.1. Classification (NCBI taxonomy): domain Bacteria; kingdom Pseudomonadati; phylum Pseudomonadota; class Gammaproteobacteria; order Enterobacterales; family Morganellaceae; genus Providencia; species Providencia sp. UF-224. The sequence goes on from NZ_JBSICC010000006.1 coordinate 99,529, forward strand.
TGTGCCTAAAATTCCTCACTAGAGGCCCACACAGACGACCAACAGTCAAACCACATCAAGCAATCTTTTATTTGGATCACATCAACAGCATGGCGCAGATGCAGTGCTACCCCACGAAATAAAGTTACCTACCACGTAAAATGCACTACACCGCACCCGCCTGCACAATTTGGATCATAAAATTATTTCAGTTTTCAAATTCTACAAAACATATCGCCAAGCCGCGCCAGTGCTATCGCTTTATCGAAAATTTCAAACTGAAATGTGTGAAAAGAATTTCAGGAGATTTCAGTTTTTGGATCACAGAATGGATTGCGCTAAATACGCAACATAATGAAAGATAAAAGAAATTTCTATTTTACGCGGATTTGGTTGGATCGCGAAATTAGCCGCATGATTTCAAAAGGCCAGTAATTATGCAGTTTGTGAGAAAATGAAAAACTGAAATGAATCAATTAAGCCACCAAAGAAAGGTGGCTTAATTAATCGTAAGGTAAATAAATTTACTTCATTGTTGAGTTAAAATAACTGCTACTCAGTAGGTATATTCAATTTAAGCCTTTCAATTCTAAAAGCATGAAGTCCATTCATACTGCTTGCTTTTTTATCTAGCTCATTAAATACATCACTTAACCAAGCTTTCTCATCTTTAAGTGAGCGGCGTAATCTGTCCATATCATAACGACTTCGTAATAAGGAGCTAATTTCACCTTGATTAATAGCAGGTAAAGATAACCAAGTATTCACAAACTCTAGCGGATTAATGTTAGTAAGAATAGGGGTTTCGCAATACTCGCCATAGTTTCCTCTATATTTAGTTAGCACCTTAAACAGGTTGGATAAATCACTTTTCATTTTATCAAGCACATCATATTTTGAACTTTTTATATGAAAAGCATCATGCATTTTTTTGGTTATATAATTAAGAGCATCATTAGAATAACTTTCATATTCAGGAAAAACCCAAAACCTCTTTCCTTCATAAGAGAAGAAATCCATGTTCCAATCATTTAATTTTGGATTTTTTATTTCAATACTTCCATTCTTAAAAATATCATCTATGTATTTTTTACAGGCTGATAGAATTTTTTTATAATTTGGTTCTTTGTTACTTACCATTTCCAGTAAAAACATACAGTTAAATAAGTGAAATATATCTCCGCGTTTGTTAAATTTTCTGTTATTAAAGTCCAATTTTACTGCTTGTGTTGCTGAATCAATAGCATCAAAGCTTCGTCTGTCAAACTCTAAAAATTTATACCAAGATGGTTTTTCTTCTTCTTTCTTGAAGTAATTGGATTTATCTATATCTTCGTTTATCTTTTTATAATCAAAATAACCATCAGAAACTATTTGAACAATAGTTTCTTTACTAATTAATTCATTTAAGAAATTAAAATTATTATATTTTCTTTCAATAATTAAAGGGTTAGGGTCATCAGGGTGTTCATTTGATAACATCTTAGTTTGATGTTCCAAAAGAATTTCATCATATTTTAAGTATTCATCATAACTGAGTTTTCCATTTTTAAACTCTATACATAATATGATGAAATAATAAAAAAAATCATAGATAAAACTTTCATTACCACTTAACTTTCCATTCCTCACTATGTCATAAAGTCTATCGCAATCATTTATTATATATTTTAAAACTCTCAATGATGAATAACCAGACTGTTCAAATGCAGATAACAAAATATCTTTGATGTCAGGGTATAGCCTTTTCAGTTCGCTTTTAGCTAAAAAAGTATTTAGTGCGCCATGAATATCAGAGTTTACTTTTATTGTTTGCCCAATAACTTTTTCTTTGGTTTTCTCAAACTCAGTTGGAATCTCTCCATCGTGGGCTATTACAATGACTTTGCACCCAGCATGTTCAATATAGTTATTGATGACACCTAAGAACTCACTAATACTTATTATTTTTTTACCAATTGCTCTTTCTAAATCATCAAATATTATTATTTTTTTATTATCAACATTTTCCTTTATTAGAGCATTTCCTACGCGACTTAAAATCCCTCCTAAACCTAAAGTAACTGAATCAGATACGCTTGCGTCAACATCCCCAATGCTACCAACGAGCTTTTTTAAAGCTGCTTTCTTGGGATACATCTTAGCAAAAACCGTTGCATAAATATCATCAATAGAATTTATGGAGAAAAGGCTGACGTAGCATATCTCATGCTCTTTGAAATATTGTTTAATTTGATATGTTTTTCCACAGCCCCAGTCACCTGTAACTAACACTGCATATCCAGGCTTTTCTAGTGTTCTATAGTAATCTAAATATGTTGTTAGATGCTTGTTCATTGAATTTCCTTGTATCATAGAGCTAACGGTAGGGTTTATTAGCTTTAGAAAATGACGTCGTAAATAATGAAATGATTGAAGTATTAAAGGACACATAATTTTAGTAGTGAGCACAAATTGGACATTAGATAAAACAAAGGGCTGCATTTTCACTCATCCACGCCAGCTTGCTTACATTCTAGCAAAAGTACATCTGTGAGGTTAGCAGGTACAGGCATGCGAACAGAACTGTACTTAGGGAGTTACTTCGAAATTATTCATATGCATAAGTCCTTAGAATCAATAGCAGCGGTGAATCTCTGTCGCCATTTTGTCGCCATTGGCTTTTAGACACAAAAAAGCCACTTCGTTAAAAGTGGCTTAATGCGCTGATTTAACAGCTAAAATTTGGTGGCCCCTACTGGACTTGAACCAGTGACCAATCGATTATGAGTCGACTGCTCTAACCAACTGAGCTAAGGGGCCGAAGTGGGATGGATTATACGTGCAGTTTTATCGTAGGTCTAGTGTTTCAAAACCGTATGGTGAAATTGTGTGCAAAACCGTTATCGCACTTATATTTCAATGTAATAGCATTCCTCAAATCTATTAATCACACCATGATATTCCCTTTTTGTGAGTAACTGCCAATTTTTATAACACTGGCCTTTATATACTTTCGTCATATTTTCCCCTGTTTTATTTCAAATTTACCCTGTAAATGGTCACATAACGGCAATCAATTTTATTAAACATCCTTTATTCAAATAATTGATATAGAACAATAATTTTATAGCTTAGATCTTCCAATATGACTCATAGATAATTCGCATAGAGGACAAAAACGATGAAAAAAGTACGTGCAGTTCAATATGGTTGCGGAAAAATGGGCAAATTTTTAATCCGTTACTTACAAGAGCATGGCGCTGAAGTTGTGGCGGCTTTTGATATCAACGATGCGGTCATTGGTAAAGATATCGGCGAAATCGCGGGTACTAAACCGACAGGCGTAAAAGTACAGCCTCTACATGAAGCGGACGCAACCCTCGAAACCTTAAAACCCGATGTCGGGATTATTGCGACACTCAGCACCATGGCTGACTTAGAAGACGCATTCTCATTGTTCGCTCGCCATGGCGTTAATGCAATTTCGACCGGTGAAGAAGCCCTTTATCCTTGGAATTCATCACCTGAAATTACCCAAAAGCTTGATGCATTAGCGAAAGCCAATAACTGTACCTTAGCAGGAAGCGGCTACCCCGACATGTATTGGGGTGTACTCGTCGATACCTTAGCAGGGTCAATGCACAAACTGGTAAAAATCAAAGGCTCTAGCTGCTATAACGTGGAAGACTACGGGATTGCCTTGGCAATCGGCCACGGTGCAGGGCTTACCGTTGATGAATTTAACCAGCAAATTGGCAATTACAATGACTTACCTTATGACGTTATCTCCCAAAAAATTGAGAGTGGCGAATATGCACCGCCTTATATGTGGACACAAAATGGCTGGTTATGTAGCCGCCTAGGTTTAACCATTACCAGCCAAACACAGCGCTGCGTTCCACAAATCGCGCAAGCCGATATTTATTCTGACACACTGAAAATGACGGTGAAAAAAGGCGATGTACTTGGGTTATCCGCGGTTGTCATCACCGAAACCGCTGAAGGTGTGACCCTCGAAACCGAATGTATTGGGAAAATTTTAACTGCTGATGAATGTGATAAAAATAGCTGGCAGTTAATCGGTGAGCCTGATACCGCCATTGAGGTGAATAACCCAGCAACGGTTGAGCTAACCTGTGCAAACTTAGTTAACCGCATTCCAGCGCTAATTAATAGCCCGGCAGGCTATACCACCACGGAAAAAATGCCAAATAATGTCTATATGACTAAACCGATGCACGAGTACTTATAAACAGAGAGAAACACGCCTTAAGGTGTCATGCCGTTTAGTTAAGTGTTCAATAGTGCCGCAATGCATACCATTGCGGCCTTTTTATTTACAACACAGGTTGTGACTCTGTGCTAATTCAGCAGATAACGTTTCCCGCCAGAACAAAAATGCGACTGATTTCTTTTGGGGTTCCCCCAGTAAAATACAAAATTGTCCTCTAAGCAGCAAAACGGGTTTCTAGCCTGATTGCATTACGCCTGTATTACAGTCATTTTCACAACATCATCTCGAATAGGCTGACAACGACTCACAGCATAGAATATAAGTAATTTTATTTATCTATTAATCTAAAAAAACGCACTGAAATGTTATGTTACACTTTATATTCCTTATCCAAAAACAGCCATTAACACTTCAAAATAACCACTCAATGAACTGATAAATAAAACAATATTATCACAAAAAACCCATCCAAAATAAATCACCACATATTATTCGCATATCATAACTGATTAAATAAACTGATCTATATTCTCCCCAATCGACATACGTAGAAGACGCAAAAAAAACGAGTACCCGTGAGCCTTGGGCGGGGTATTTCCGCTATCGAATGATTTATGTGGGTAATGAAACCAATAAATTCCTTTCCCCAATTGCATTCGCAGGGCAACTGATTGGTATTGCCACCCTTGTAGGGGCGCCATATATATCGTTAAACAAAAAGACATCAAAGGCATACTGGGGGGTATCAGCGGCACCGTTGGGTTGCTTTCATTGGAGTATGAAGTGATTGATATCGCCACAGGCCTTCCCATTCCATTTGTTGATAATGCAGCTGAATTACTTCAGCCCACAAAAGATGCCAGTGAGGTGTTTAAAATCACACAAGCCCAAATCGAATATAACTATTCACAAGGGATTATTGATGCCCTTTGTCAATCGGTTGAACCCGATAAACTTTTAAAGGTGGGGTAATGCAATGAAAAACGTTACTCGTGTCGATGATACGTTAAGGCCTTATGGTGGAACTGTTTTTACAGGGCAATACCCTGCCCTTTATGCTGCGCACCGAAATGGGGGAAGGCCCCCTTGCGCTGCTAACCCTGCGTAATTTTGTGCTGCCTGAAAAAATCTTTTTGCCTCGTTAAGCACAGGTCGCCCCCATGTTATTGCTATCATGCACCACTGAAAAATAAAAAATCCGCCCCCTCAAAGTGTGACGGATTTTCACAAAATAAAGATCATTCAATGGGTCGACATTCGCTCTTAAAGTAGGCTCTGAATGTCCCCACGCATCTTAACGTGGTTTTACCATCTGCCATTCTAAATGGTGCTTAATCGCAGGCCATTCAGACGCAATGATGCTGTAAACGCAGCTATCACGTAGCTCGCCTGTTTTAGTTCTCATATGACTACGCAAAACACCATCCAGTTTTGCGCCTAGACGCTCAATGGCTTTACGGCTCTGATGGTTTAAAAAGTGTGTGCGAAACTCCACCGCCACGCACCCTAACTCTTCAAAGGCATGCTTTAACAATAAGTATTTAGCCTCTGTATTAATCGCGGTGCGTTGAACCTCAACACCGTACCATGTTGCGCCCAGTTCAACCCGTTGCACCGCATTATCCACTTTATTATATGACGTGATACCAACAGGTTTCCCCGTGCGTTTGTCGATAACCACAAATGGCAAACACTCTTTTTGTGCAAAACGTACAAGTCGGCTTTCAACGTCTTGGGGGAAATTATCCGGATCGGGAACTAAGGCATACCATAAATTATGCAGCCCATCACGGCGGATAATCGCCGCAAGTTCTGCATCATATTGGTGAGATAAAGGCTCAAGGCGAACACATTCACCTTCTAAGGTAATAGCTTGGCAAATCTCTTTCATCATGGTTTCCCTATGTGGCTCTTTTTGCGATGTGTCTCTACTTTTTTAATCTTTTTATATGACATAAAAATAAAATGGTGTCACTTAACTGCGTTGTCTTAGCAATTTAACCTAAAACATATGATAAAAATCACAAAATTTTAACATCTTTACCAATTTACAGACTCATTACGCTACAGTTAACTCATCTGACCTGTTAAATAAATCCCGAATGGGAGCATCATATGAGCAATTTTCCACACCTTTTTACCCCCCTTGATTTGGGGCATACGGTACTTAAAAACCGGATATTAATGGGCTCAATGCATACTGGGCTCGAAGAACACCCTGAAGGGAGCGAACGGCTTGCCCATTTTTATCGTTTACGTGCTGAAAATGGCGTCAGTCTAATTATTACAGGGGGTATCGCGCCTAACCCTGAAGGTGCGTTAACCGCCCACGGAGCGGTATTGAATAACTTAAATCAGCTACCATTTCACCGTACAATTACCGATGCTGTGCACCAAGCAGATGGCAAAATCGCCCTACAAATATTACATGCAGGCCGATATGGATTACATCCATTATTAGTAGCTCCAAGTGCTATTCAGGCTGAAATTATTCCATTTGCACCTAAAGCACTATCCGCGGATGAAGTACAAAAAACCATTGATGATTTCGTGAATACCGCAAAATTAGCGCAACAAGCTGGTTATGATGGCGTCGAAGTCATGGGCTCTGAAGGGTATTTAATTAACCAATTTATTGCTAAGCGTACAAACCATAGAACTGATGAATGGGGCGGCAGCTACACAAATCGTATTCGCTTTCCTATTGAAATTGTACGGCGCATTCGTGAAGCCGTTGGCGCTAACTTTATTATTGTGTATCGGTTGTCGATGTTGGATTTGGTCGAAGACGGTTCAACGTGGGAAGAAATAGAATACCTCGCTAACGAAATTGAAAAAGCTGGCGCGTGTATGATCAACACAGGCATTGGTTGGCATGAAGCCCGCATACCGACCATCGCAACCCAAGTCCCTCGCCACGCATTTAGTTGGGTCACCCAAAAATTAATGGGCAAGGTGAATATTCCATTAATTACCACTAACCGTATCAATGACCCTTTTGTTGCTGAGCAAATTCTTGCCAATGGGCAAGCGGATATGGTGTCGATGGCTCGCCCATTCCTTGCGGATGAAGCTTTTGTACGTAAAGCCGCCGAAAACCGTGCGGACGAAATAAACACCTGTATCGGCTGTAATCAAGCTTGCCTTGATTTAATTTTTAGCGGGAAGCTCGCTAGTTGCCTTGTTAACCCACAAGCGGTTAGGGAAATGGATTACCCCAATGAAAAAGCCGCTAAAAGTAAATCCGTCGCCATTGTGGGCGCGGGCCCTGCAGGGCTTTCATGCGCTATTTATGCAGCTAAGCGCGGCCATAAAGTCACGTTATTCGAAAAGTCGAACCAAATTGGCGGGCAATTTAATTTAGCGAAACAAATTCCCGGAAAAGAAGAATTCCATGAAACCATTCGCTACTTTTGTCGCCAATTACAGCTATTGAACGTGGATGTTCGCCTCGAACAACAAGCAGACGCGCAAAGTCTTTCAGGGTTTGACGAAGTGATTATTGCCACTGGTGTCACCCCACGTAAAATTCAGCTGGAAGGTGCCGATCACCATAAAGTGGTTTCTTATATTGACGTGATCACCCACCAGCAAGCGGTTGGCAAAAATGTCGCCATAATTGGCGCTGGGGGCATTGGTTTTGACGTGGCAGAGTTGCTAACGCAAGAAGGCAAAAGTAGCAGTTTGGATACTTCGCTGTTTAATCAAGAGTGGAATATTGACCCCACAATTCATTCAAAAGGGGGAATTTACCCAGAGCATAAAAATGCTGTGGGGTCGGCTCGCCAGCTCTATTTATTACAGCGAAAAAACAGCAAGGTCGGTGCTGGCCTTGGTAAAACAACGGGTTGGGTTCACCGTTTGTCATTAATGAAACGCGGTGTGAAGATGCTCAATGGCGTGGAATACATGCGTGTTGACGATGAGGGTTTGCATATTCGTTATCAAGATAAAACGCAGTGTTTGCCTGTCGATAATGTGGTGTTATGCGCAGGGCAAGAGCCTTATCGCCCATTAAAAATTCAGCTCGCTGAACATGGAATTGATGCCCATGTCATTGGCGGAGCCGATGTGGCCGCTGAATTGGATGCGCGTAGGGCTATCGAGCAAGGCATGAAAATCGCTTATCAGCTTTAATTCTCCCTCTCTCCTTTTCCCTCTTGGTTGAATGTATTGAGCAAGAGGGAAAATTAAATACCTCTCCCAATGACCCATTACTATTTATTTATTTGCCTCGCTTTAACGATATTGATTGTTATGTTATAACATGACTTTTGCATTCTATATTACTGAGGCTCTATGTCATTGACTACCGAAACACTCACTACCCCACTCGCAGATGCACAACTACAAAGTGATACTCACAGCCAAATAGGGCTTGATTGGGTGGGTATGACAGGGATTGCCTTACCCATCGAGTTAGCAGGCCGACCCGTTAATGCAAATGTCGATATTGGGATTAATTTCCAAGGGCAAAAAGGCATTCATATGTCTCGTCTTTACCAATCCCTAGATGCACTTACCCAAAGTGAATTAACCCGTGATTTGCTAAGGCAAACGTTAGAGCAGGCGTTGTCTTCTCATATTCAAACGTCCTCTAAAGCTTATCTTCGTATTTATGGTGATATCTTGCTATCTCGCCGCTCTTTAGTTTCTAATCAGTTTGGTTGGAAGTCTTACCCTATTGAAATAGAAGTTAATTTTAAAAATTCATTCACTATCCTGTTAAAGGTTGGCGTCCCTTATTCTTCTACCTGCCCCAGTTCAACCGCGCTTTGTGCCCAAGTAATGCAACAGCAATTTGCACTGGATTTTGATAACCAAGCGCCCCTATTATCGCAAGCTCAAGTTCTTGATTGGTTGGTTAAGCAAGGCTTGCCTGCAACACCCCATAGCCAAAGAAGCTGGGCGTGGGTTACTGTAACCTTAAACGCCGAGGAGAAAGAACTGCCCGTTATTGAATTGATAAACCGCATCGAAAACATCCTTCTCACTCCTGTTCAAACTGTGGTGAAACGCAGTGATGAACAAGCATTTGCCATCACTAATGGGCAAAATTTAATGTTCTGTGAAGATGCGGCAAGAAGGTTAATCAATGCGTTTAGTCATCAATGCCAATTTGACGAAGTGACCGTTGAAATAGACCATCAAGAAAGTCTGCATGCACACAATGCCGCTGCACGCACCAACTGGAAACGAGGTGACCATGCTGCGTAAAAACCCATCAGGCCATGTACCCGTTGTTTCTGAAAAGGCTTACATTGACCCAACCGCGATTATTTGTGGCAAAGTCATTATTGAAGATTACGTGTATGTGGGGCCTTACGCGGTGATCCGTGCAGATGAACTGAATGAGGACGGAGATATGTCACCCATAGTGATAGGTTCTCACTCAAATATTCAAGATGGTGTTGTGATCCACTCCAAAAGTGGTGCAGGTGTTCATATCGGATCACATACATCTATCGCTCATCGTGCCATTGTCCACGGGCCTTGCGAGATTGCACAACGTGTTTTTATTGGCTTCAATAGCGTTTTATTTAATTGTGTAATTGGCGAAAACTGTGTGATCCGCTACAACGCCGTGGTTGATGGCCTAACGCTTCCCCCTGCTCGCTATATTCCCTCTTGTGTGCATGTTAACGGGCACAGTGATTTATCGGATTTCAGGCAAGTCGACCGTGCTTCATTGCAATTTTCGGAGGAAGTCGCGGCAACCAATATTCAGTTGGTTGAAGGCTATCGCCGCTTACGTAATGAATTTTAATTCAAAAACAAAAAAGGCAGAATATCTATTCTGCCTTCTCGTTTATCACATAAAACTATTAATCATTATGGGAGAGCTGAGTCTCTGAATTTGCGAGTTTTTCATCTTCTGCCAAGCAAACTGCGGCAGTAAATAAGACGTCAGTAGAGGAGTTCACTGCGGTTTCCGCTGAATCTTGCAGTACACCAATCATCACGCCGACCGCAACCACTTGCATTGCAACATCATTCGGAATACCAAACATATTACACGCTAATGGAATTAATAATAATGAACCACCGGCCACACCAGATGCACCACACGCACACACTGAAGCCACCACACTTAACAGTAATGCAGTAGGGATATCCACTGGAATGCCTTTCGTGTGAACAGCCGCTAGCGTTAGAACCGTAATGGTGACTGCCGCCCCAGCCATGTTAATAGCTGCACCTAATGGGATAGAAACAGAGTAAGTGTCTTCATGCAAGTTCATACGGCGGCACATTGCCATATTTACAGGAATATTCGCCGCAGAACTACGGGTAAAGAACGCCGTAACGCCACTTTCACGTAAACACGCAAACACTAATGGGTATGGGTTGCGCTTTAATTTTGAATAAACGATTAATGGGTTAACAACCAATGCCACAATCACCATACAACCTAATAATACAGCTAATACATGGAAGTAGCCTTGTAGGGCTTCAAAGCCTGTTGTGGCAATCGTTGAGGCAACTAAACCAAAAATACCCAACGGTGCTAAGCGAATAATGACTCTAACTAATTGGGTTACACCATTGGAGAAATCCAGTAGCAGTGTTTTTGTGGTATCACTCGCATGGCGAAATGCGATACCCAGCCCTAATGCCCACGCTAAAATACCGATGTAGTTACCGTTAATCAGTGCATCAACGGGGTTAGTAAATACGTTATTTAATAAACCACTGAGAACTTCGACAATGTTACCTGGAGGGTTCATTTCTGTCTCGCTACCTGCCAAAGCAAGTGTCGATGGAAACATAAATGATGCAACAACCGCCACTAATGCCGCGAAGAATGTGCCTAAGATATAGAGAACCAAAATTGGTTTAATACTGGTTTTTTGCCCTTGGCGATGGTTAGCAATGGACGACATGACCAATACCCATACCAAGACTGGTGCAACCGCTTTTAACGCACTCACGAATAAATGGCCTAACAACCCCACGTTTTTTGCGGCCGATGGCCATAACCATGCCAATAAAATCCCTGCAACTAAGCCAACCAGTATCTGCTTGACCAAGCTACCGTGAGTGATCACTCGCCATAACCCTGTTTTATTTGTATCCATAGTAGACCTATATTATTTATCTTTATTAGGAATTAAATGTGTTTGCAGAGCCAGTATAAGGAATAAATACCTTGTGGAAAGGCTATTATTCAAAATATACACAATGATTGATTTTACTTAACAAATATTTTACATAACTGTGATCGCAATAGAGTTTTGTTTCTTATAGTAGAATGGCATAAGGGAGAATGATTGTGATTTTTCAGAGAGTTAAAACAAAAAACCCCTACCTTATCGGTAAGGGATTTAAATTTTGAAGGGTATTATTTGCTTTTTGCTTCGTTGTGTTTGTTAACAATTGTATTAATGATTAATGTCACCACTAATATTGCGGCAATCGTTCCCAACGATATCGGCGTTGGAATATGGTAGATATCAATAAGCAGCATTTTTATACCAATAAAGCTTAAAATGACCGCTAAGCCATATTTTAACATTGAGAACTTCTCTGCGACGCCTGACAGCAAGAAATACATCGCACGTAACCCTAAAATAGCAAACAAGTTAGACGTTAAAACAATAAACGGGTCAGTCGTCACGGCAAAAATAGCAGGGATACTATCCACCGCAAATATCACGTCACTGATTTCAACTAAGATCAGCACTAAAATAAGCGGCGTTGCAAACAGCACACCATTACGTTTAATAAAGAATTTTTCACCGTGTAGCTCATCGGTCATGCGAAGATGTGAACGCACCCACTTCACTAACGGTTTATCATTAATTGGCGAATCATCTTCTTTGGCAAAAGCCATTTTAAGCCCCGTAAACAGTAAAAATAGGCCGAAGACATATAAAATCCAACTAAACTGCGTGACCAACCAGCTGCCCGCGAAAATCATGATAGTTCTTAATACGATAGCACCCAGCACACCATAGACTAAAACACGGCGCTGTAAACTTGCAGGGATCGCAAAATAGCTAAATAGCATTAACCATACGAAGACGTTATCCACTGCCAAGGCTTTTTCTAACAGGTAACCCGTTAAAAACGCCATTGTTTGGCTATCGGCGAACTCACGGCCTACGTTGTCATTGAGGTACCACCAAAAACCCGCAGCAAAAATAAGCGAAAGTGTGACCCACACGATGCTCCAAGCCGCAGCTTGCTTCATCGACATGGCTTGGCCTTTGTGTTTGCCCTGCCAAAACAAATCGATAAGCAACATGATTAAAATAATAACTGCAAAACTGCCCCATAAAACAGGGTTACCGACTGAATGCATTTTCCTATCCCTTAAAAAACAAAAAACGGCTGATATCCAGAAGACATCAGCCGCTTAAAATTCTTTAACCTCAAGGAGTTATCTATTGGTTGTAAATTATGAGCAAACCTCGCCTTCTGGCAAGGTCTCACTTACAACACAATTAACCCGAGGACAGGTAATGTGGTGCTCGGCTACCGGGTGTAATGTGTACACCGTAATGACGATAAACCGACAAGAAGAAGTTACTCCCCTTTGCTATGCGCAAAATATACGGTAAATAATCTTAAAATGCAATAATTAGCTATATTAGATTTAACCCGATTTTTTTGTGTGAAAAGATACATTAACGGCAAACTTTTGCAGTTTATAGTTAAAATCCTCTACTAAAGTGGGTTTTTAGCCATTTTGCTTTGTTACAATTAGGGTGATTAATTGTAAAAATAGCGCTCAACTTAAATGAATTCTAAAAATATGCTTAAAATTTGCTGTTTAGTTATTTTCGGTTTTGTTAAAGTGAGCGTGATTTACACTAACAGCCTGAGGAAACAACGCTTTCACTTAGGCATTCACTTAATCCATTTCTCCCTGCCCAACAACAAGTTTGTTGCTGTTATTGCCGTTTAGGAAACATTAATGGAATTAGTTAAAGAACTTTTTTTTGCCCTTTGGCACCAAGATTATGTCACACTCTCTAACCCATCATTGATGTGGGCTATCTACCTTATGCTGTTTGCTATCCTGTTTCTCGAAAATGGGGTTTTACCCGCAGCGTTTCTACCGGGCGATAGCTTATTGATTTTAGTGGGCGTCCTGATTGCGAAAGGCACCTTGAGTTACCCTCTTACCATCGTTATTTTAACCGCTGGTGCAAGCTTAGGCTGCTGGGTGGGCTACATACAAGGCCGTTGGTTAGGAAATACAAAGATAGTCAAAGGCTGGCTCGCACATCTCCCCGAACATTATCACCAACGGGCCCATGGTTTATTCCATCGTCATGGTCTTGCTGCGCTGCTGATTGGCCGTTTTCTCGCCTTCGTAAGAACGCTACTCCCGACTATCGCAGGTTTGGCTGGCTTGAAAAATGGCCGCTTCCAAGTGTTTAACTGGCTAAGTGGTTTGCTGTGGGTGTTGATTTTAACCTCGATTGGTTACGGTTTTGGCAAAAGCCCAATTTTCCAGCAATACGAACATCGCATTATGAATGTACTGATGTTAATCCCTGTTTGTCTGTTAGTTATCGGTTTAGTTGGCAGCATTGCTGTTGTGGTAAAGAAAAAACTGTCAGGCAAAAAAGTAAACTAATTCAATTTGCGGGAGCACTTTGCTTCCCGCATTTTCGTTTTTACTCATTTTTACTTTTCCATTTCTCCTTCGCTAAAAACAGCATTAATTCGCTGATTAAACGACGATTTCTTAGCACACTCTGTTTGTCATTTTTTGTTAATAACTCATAATCACGCTGAATATTTGATTGCACTTAGTACAAAAATCGCTATTGTTAATACAACGAATGCGCTTTTTCTATTGATAGGAGGTTGTATATGTCATCGAATCATTCATCAGACGAACTACGTGCGGAACTACGCGCTTTAGCTGATTCTCTGGAAACGATGCTTAGTGATACCGGCGAAAAATCGAAAGAAGAGATCGAAAGTTTAAAATCAAAAGCACAAGAAGCATTGCGGTCATCTCGCGCAAAACTCGGCCAAACCACCGAAAGGATCACCGAGCAAACTAAGGAAATTGCGGGACGCGCAGATAACTACGTAAAAGAAAACCCATGGACAGGCGTCGGTATTGGCGCAGCAGTGGGCGTTGTTCTTGGCGTGTTGCTCGCTAAACGTTAATTGCTTATGGAACCAAATCAGCAACGTCAGGGCCCCGGTAAAGGGGTCCTTGAAACCTTACGACGTATAGCCAATATTTCCGTAGGTATGGTGCAAACTCGCCTAGAGTTAATTGCCGTTGAATTAGAAGAAGAAAAGCTCAACCTGATTCAACTTCTTTTATTGGCAGGTTTAGCGCTACTATTCACCGCATTTGGTTTGATGTGCCTGATCGGCTTAATCTTTTGGTCTGTTGATCCTATTTACCGCTACCAAGCATTGGCGATGACAACTGGCGCGTTAATCCTGCTTGCTATTGTTTTTGCTATTTGGGCGCTAAAAAAGGCAAAACAATCAACCTTACTGGGGGCAACACGTGAGCAACTGGCTCAAGATGCCAACGCATTAGCGAGAAAGGATGATGAGCAAAAATAAGCAACAGTTACTGGCAGCTAGAAAACAACGTTTAGTCAGAAGAATTGAGCGTCAGCGTCAAGAGTTGACGGAAACGTCCTCTGATTGGCTACACACCACTGCACCTTATGACCGTGCTTGGCAAACGATCATGACATTTCGCCCTTTAGTCATTGCAGCCACTGGCTTGCTCTCTGTTTACTCCCTTCGCAAACCACAAAAAATTCTACAGTTAGGCCAAAAAGCCATCACCATTTGGGGCTTAGTTCGTTCAATTCAAAGCGCAATTCAAACCAGCAAAAAATAGCCATTTTCCCCAAATAATAATAATAATAATCCTTATTATTCAAAAAGATAAATAATATATCTTTCTAATTTTTATTCCCAAAATAAGTTCATTCAATTTTTTTGTCTATCTTTGTGAATAACCTTTGCTTTTTATTGAAAAAGTAAATCGATACTATAAGCCCATCAAATGATTTCTAGCCAATTTGTGCTAAAAATAACTTTATAAAGCGACATATATCGCAATTAACTTACATTTAATGACTTATTAGTCTGGAGAATCTCGATGAAAAATTTAGAAAGTGGTGCGATATTATTGGCCCGTATCATGATGCCAATCCTATTTATTGTCGCTGGATATGGAAAACTCGGTGATGCCTATGCAGGTACACAACAATATATGCAAGCCATGGGTGTTCCCGGCTTCTTATTGCCTTTAACGATTTTATTAGAATTAGGTGGCGGATTAGCGGTTCTGTTTGGTTTCTTAACGCGCACCGTTGCCTTGTTCACAGCAGGTTTCACTGTATTAACCGCATTGCTGTTCCACATTGATTTTAGTGTGGCACCAAACAGCTTAATGTTTATGAAAAACTTTACTATCGCAGGCGGTTTCTTACTGTTAGCGGTCACAGGCCCAGGTAAATTTAGTATCGATCATTTACTCGGCAAAAAATGGTAATACGCGTTTCATATCACCCTTATTGATTTCTGATTTGTCTTCATTTGTTTGTCCAACTTATACCTCCCTCGGGAGGTATTTTTTTGCCTAAAATAAAGGTTTTGAACCTGTTAAAGGGGAAATATAGGTAAAAATCATGTAGGAAAGCCTTATTTATTCTTTTAGTTTATGAGCCAAGTCTAAATATCAGGCTGAGATTGTTTTACTTTTTTGAATCATAGCTAGTTAACTGCACTCGTAGACTCTAAATAGTTTGAATTGTCGGCAATAATGGGGTTCTAAAACTGCTATTAACGTCTAAATAATTCGTGCTGTAGCAAGGCGGCAAGCTTGCTAATCCCTAGGGGCATACTTGAGTATGTGACTAGGGTTAGGGAACGATGCCAACAAAGCTACAGTGCGAAGTATGACGACGTTATGAACGAAATAATTTGGGGATCTCACGCAAACACCACGACTTCGCCTCCCCCATACTATCCCTCCGCCACGCCATAATAATCGTCGTCTCATGGCTAAATTCCGCGCCAACAACTTTCAAACGCCCTTCACGAATATCTTGCTCCACCAGCGGATACGGCATCGTCGCCACGCCAAGCCCTGCCAACAGTGCATTACGCTTATCTTCGATACTTGATACCGTTAAACGCTGCTGCTTATCCAGCAACTGTACGGTGATCACCGGGCGTTCACGGGCAGTATCCGCAACCGCTATCCCACGGTATTTCACTCGTGTTGCATCAGAAAGTGGCTCTGGTTCTTGGTGAATCGGATGATCAGGGCTTGCTACATAAATATGGTTAATGGTGTATAACGGTTTTGAGTTAATCTCTGATGACGAACGAAAATGCATATCGGGTGCAATCACAATGTCCGCCTTACCACTTTCGAGGCGCTCCCATGCCCCTGCCAGCACTTCCGTAATCAATGATAGCTGCGTTTCTGACTTTTCAGCCAAACGTTCCACCAGCGGAAATAATGACTGTGCGGGTACCAATGCCTCACAAATAATCGTTAAATGTGTTTCCCAACCTTTAGCAAGCGCTTCCGCATCTGACGTCAGCTTATCCGCCGCCTCGAGTAAAATACGGCCTCTATCCAACAACATTCTACCGACATTGGTAAATTTGGTTCTATGTCCTGAACGGTCAAACAAAATTACATCGAGCTCTTCTTCTAACTTTTGCATGGTATAGCTTAGCGCGGATGGCACTCGACCTAACTCCTCTGCTGCCGCTGCAAAACTGCCACGTCGGTCGATTGCATCCATCACCCTTAATGATTCAAGCGTTAATGCTCTCTCTTTACTCATGATGTATCTCTTTCAGGAAATTTGAACAAGGGAAACAGATTAACTGGCTAACAATTCAACGTCCAGCTATTTATTATAACAATAGATTATTAACTTATTATTTGGATGAGGGTTAACCATTATGATGACATTGAGACCCGTTAACCATTGCGGAAAAGCAGACTATGGTTGGCTACAAGCTCGCTATGCTTTTTCTTTCGGCCACTATTTTGACCCTGATTTTATGGGATTCAAAACACTAAGAGTGCTGAATCAAGAGGTTATAGCGCCGCAAAACTCATTACAGCCAAGAATGTATCCCCATGTCGATATCTTAAATATCGTCCTAAAAGGACATGCACAATACCGCGATAGTTTAGGGAATACCGTTGATGCAAATGAAGGTGATTGCGTACGCTTTTCACCTCGCCCAGACTTGAGTTATAGCGAGCAAAATGTCTGCCCACAAACGCCATTAACACGTTTGCAGCTCTGGCTAAATGCTTGCCCACAGCAAGAGTCATTACCGTTGCAAAAAGTGACAATTTCTGAAGATGAAAATTGCCTTGTGGCATCGCCAGATGGCGAAAAAAACAGCATTCAGCTACGTCAACAAATTTGGATAAACCAAATTCACTTAGCGCCAAAGTCATCATCAACGATGTCTATAAAAGGCCGAAATGCCTTTTTGCAGTCAATACATGGCGGCGCGACTTTGCGTAATAAACACGGTGAAACGTTAACCATGAGCTGTAATGATGGGGTCTTTTTGCAAAACGAAGACGAGTTTGAAATTACCGCTAATAAAGATTTTCGCGGTTTATTGATTGACCTCGGCGAACAAAACTAAGTTTACTGCCAATTTTCTACCGCCTAAAATCAAAATCCCTCGTATTTTATCGAGTACGAGGGAAAATTTGCGAACCGATTCGCAAATTTAATCATTTACATATCCTATATATTGACAAGCCTGTGATAGAGTCCAGCCATTAGTGAGTGAAAGATTTAACCATTTTTTGCTCAATGGCTTTTTTCGTTTTGATTTTAAAGGTGTTTTCGTGGCGCTATTCACTCAACAACGGCACAACCAAATTTTTGCCCAAATTCTCAATGAGGTCGTTCCTCAAGATGAACTTGCCAAGCGTTTTTCCGTTTCAACGCGGACAATCCGTTCTGATATCAATGAAATCAATGAGTTGATTGAAGAATATCACGCGCACATCGTGTATGAACGAGGGCGAGGCTATCGTTTAAAAGTTGAAGATGAAACCCTGTTTGCTACTTTTACACAACGCAGCGAAGAAGACAGCGCCATCCCCCGCACCAGCAAAGAGCGTATTGATGCGTTGCTATTGAAATTATTAATGTTATCCCTGCCGGTCAAGCTTGATGACATCGCAGAAGAGTGGTTTGTGAGCCGCGGTACCCTGCAACAAGATATGGGCGCAGTCAGGGAACAACTGCAAAAATACCAAATCGCACTGGAAAGTATTCCCCACCAAGGCATTCGCCTCAATGGCAGTGAATGGGCAATTCGCGCTTGTATGACGGAAACCTTATGGCGCCGTTATTCAGAGCAAATCACCCCTGATTTAACCACCTTCCACCCAGATAGCTTAGATAATTTGGATTTGACCTATATTGATAAAGTGCTTCATAACAGTATGAATCGCTTTGATATTCGTATCAGTAATGAAGGGCATCTCTACCTCGTTTTTAACTGTGCTGTGACCATTTTACGCATCACTCGAGGCCATGAACTCACCACTTCCGTCAAAAATGATGAAACGGAAGAGGTGATCCGCAAAGCTTGTGATGAAATCTCAAAAGGGCTAATTTACTTTTTAGGCAATGACCTTTCTAATGCAGAACTGAGTTACTTGCATGATCAAATTATTGCTCAGCGCATTAGCCACCAAGACTCTTCCACACAAAAAAGTGGCAGTCACAATGCGCTTTCAGAGCATATATTGAACTATATTAATGAGTTATATAATTATGACTTACGAAATGATGAAAAACTCAAAAAAGATCTCAACACGCATCTTGCTGCATTGATCACCCGCTTGCAGTACCATATTTCCACGCCAAACCCACTATTATCGGATATAAAACAATACTATCCGTTCGCCTATGATGTCACGCTCAGTGCGTTAACCAGTGCGAGTAAGCAATTACTTCCTCACCCCATCAGTGAAGATGAACTGGGCTACCTTGCGGTTCATATTGGTGTGAGCCTTGAGCGTAACTATGGTGCTGGCTCAGTACGCCAAACTGAGGTGCTGGTTGTTACCGATGCGGGGAACTCAACGTTCCGTGTGGTTGAGTCCAAAATTATGCGCGAATTTCCACAATTGAAATTTAGCCGCGGGCTCACCTTGCAAGAATATGAATCGCTGAGTGAAGTGAGTGAGGATTTTGTGATCACAACGGTACGAATTTCTGAGAAAAATAAACCGGTTATCAAAATTGCGCCCTTCCCAACACCTTACCAGTTAGAACAAGTTGGGCGGCTCGCGATGGTGGATCAAACTCGCCCTTACATTATCGAACGCTTTTTTGACGAGCGATTTTTTATGGTGATTAACGAAAAAATCAGCCAAGAAGAGCTATTCCAAACCGTTTGCCATAAATTACAGCAAGAAGGCTACGTCACGCCTGAATTTTACCCGTCTTTGCAAGAGCGCGAGTCCATTGTTTCCACCCTATTGGGTGAAGGTATCGCCCTCCCCCATTCGTTAGGTTTATTGGCAAACAAGACAGTTGTTGCTACGGTTGTTGCCCCCAAAGGCATTGAATGGAATAAAGAAACCAAAGAGAATGCCTATGTCATTTTCCTGCTCGCCATCAGTAAAACTGACTATGAAGAAGCGATGGCAATTTACGACTTATTCGTCACCTTTGTGAAGGAAAAAACCACCCGACGTCTGGTCAGCGTAAAAAACTTCAATGAATTCCAAATGATCGCCAAAGACAGCTTAGCAAGGGTGCTATAGCCCTCATGCAACTTCCACTTCAAGGTGGAAAAGTGGGAGTTGCTGCCTTTTACGTGATCCTAACCACAACTCTACGAAATCTTTTTCCCTTTATACTCGCTTGTTTTACGTGCTAAATGGCTAAGTGGAAACCATAATCGTCAGAAGTCACCTACGCTAATTTTTCATTTCCACTTTAATTTCCAATTATATTTTCCATTTCCAGTTATCACCCATAAAATATACTCGATTGATTTTATTAAAATTAATTCAAACCCCTCACCAATCCAATCATTTACCGATGATTGATTCATGTCAATTTTTCCACTTAACTTCCAAATAGGTTAAATAACAAACCAATTTCACTTAATTTAATTTCCAAATTATTTCCACTTCTAAGTGGAAATTCACTGCCTGCAAAAATTGCCAATAAGCGTCTAATGTATAAGACATGAAGGAACAGAGTAGTTTAACTAGCAATATTACTTTGGATTTTAAATAGTTATGAGTGAATCAGTTGTCGTTTTTCAAATGTTAGAGCACGACCTTGATATTGATGAGGTCACACAAAAACTGCTGGCAGTGATTACTGACTGGCTCAAGCAAGAGGACTGCTACACCACCGATGTACAACAACAAATGTTGGAGTCTCATCTGCGTGCCATGGTAGCGAGAGCGAAAACTGGCGAGGCATTACCGGAGGTTGATATCAGTCTATTCGATGAGATTTCTCAACATTCGATTGCATTAGCTCAGCGGGTTGTCGATACGCTCCCCGGCTTAGCACCAGAAGAGACATATTTGCTTTCTGTTCACTTTGAAGTCGTTCGTTCAAATGATTAATTTTTAAGTTGTAGGATTGGAGAATATTTATATGAAACAGATCGTTATTGTGATCGGAGACCGTTTAGGTAAAGGGCAAAAAGTTGCTGCAGGCGTTGAAGCAGCTGGTGGTAAAGCGATTGTTGTACCGGGTGTGGCAGCCGATATGAAACTCGGTGATGTCATGAACGCAGAGCAAGCCGACCTTGGGATTTCATTTTGTGGCAGTGGCGGCGCAGGTGCTATCACCGCTCAAACCAAATATGGCTATAAAGCTCGTTATGGGATGCGCTCTATCGAAGAGGGAGAAACCGCCATTGCGGAAGGTTGCAATGTATTAGGTTTCGGTTTTATGGACAAGGAAGAGTTAGGCGAGCGCTTAGTTAAAGCATTTAATAAAAAATACGGCAACGCTTAATGAAAAAATCGATCGAAACGACGGTACGGGTGACAGGGCAAGGCGACACCAAGCAAAAAGCCATTGCGGACGCCTTAAATTCGATTCAAAAAACCGTACTGAAAAACAGCACAGACATCATCCTGCGGATAGAACCAAAGGATGTTGAGGTTGTTAGTGCTCACTCGCACTCGCGGACAGAAAAATTTCTATTCATCTTTTTGCCACGCAAACGTGAACATTTCCGTGTTGTACTCGACGTTTCGCTGGATGTTACCTTACTTTCTGTCAACGAAATACCATTTACAGAACAATAATAGCAATCAGGTCTGGAGTTAATTCCATGAGTGAAACTGCATCTTTTTTAGAAATATTGGGCATGTCCCTCATTATCGGTGGGCTCTGCGGCTTCGGTTTAGGCGCAGGCGCGGCACGTATGTTCCACGCACCAACCGTGCAAGGGATGGGGGCATTTCGTACATTGGGCGAACTTAACGCATGTGAAGGCGACCCAGCATCTCACTTCTCTTTCGGCTTAGGGTTCTTCTTTAACGCATGGGCATCGTCTGTTGCAGCGGGTGCGTTCACCCAAGACGTTGACCACCGTATCATTCCAAACTGGGGTGCCGCGGCACTGCTAACCAAAAACCGTAACGTAGCAGAAACCCTGCATAACCCGAAAAAAATGGCGATTGCCTGTGCCATCATCGGGGCATTCGTAGTGGCATTCTTAAATACTACCGCATCTGCGGTTCCTGCGGCACTGCAAACCACGGCAATTAACGTTCTTGTTCCTGCGGCAAACCTGCTGGTAAATACCGTGATGCCAGTTATTTTCTGGTTAGCGGCAATGGATGCAGGCCGTCGTTCTGGTTTCTGGGCAACACTGTTCGGTGGTTGTGCTCAGTTAATCATGGGTAACGCTATCCCAGGTTTAGTATTAGGTATCTTGATTGGTAAAGGCGTTGATGACAACGGCTGGAACCGCATCACACGCACCATGATGATCACTGTCGTTCTGTTGTTCGTTCTGAGTGGCTTCTTCCGTGAATTTGACCTGAAGATGATCACCTCTTTCAACCTAGACAAACCATTGTGGCTTGAATACGTCCACGGACTGCTGAGCGGGAAATAATCATGACAACTGAAATTAATAAAGACGATTTTTGGTACGCAGAATGGTCATTCCCCATCTTTGTTGGGCTGCTATCAGCAGGGATCTTCGCGGGTACCCATATGTACGTGGTTTACGGGTTCGGCGCATTTAACGAAGTGGCGTTTGTCGCCATGTTACGTGCAGGGCTCGACACTGGGGTTTATGGTGCCGTCGCGGCATTCGGTGCGAGTTTCTTATTCGCTCGAATTATCGAAGGCTCACTGGTGGGGATTTTGGATATCGGTGGCGCACTACAAACCGGTATTGGCCTAGGTGTCCCTGCGCTGTTCCTCGCAGCAGGTTGGGATATATTAGTCACTAACTTCTGGATTTCATTACTGACAGGGTTATTCCTTGGCGTGCTAATCGGCTTACTGATTGTGTTTGCGCGTAAGTTCACCATTGCTCAAGCCAACTCAACCTTTGGTGCTGACGTCATGATGGGTGCGGGTAATACTTCAGGTCGATTCTTAGGCCCGTTAATTATCTTAGCCGCAATGGCCGCTTCCATTCCAATCGGGATAGGTTCACTGATTGGCGCCCTGATCTTTTACGTCTGGCAAAAACCGGTTGCCGGTGGGGCAATTTTAGGCGCGATGTTATTCGGTTATTTCTTCCCTATCGCTGCTTAACACGTATTTTCCCGGGGCATATGCCCCGGGTCACAAAATAGCATGACGTAAAAACGGGGTCAGATACAACAGCACTGCGGTTTGCATCATTTAGAACACACTTTTAAGCATGGTCTAAATAATTCAAATTGCGACTAGGCGGCAAATGAACACATACATCAGTATGTGATTAGGACTCTAAAAACTGCAATTCGCATCATTTAGAACACGCATTTAAGCATACTCTAAATAATTCAAATTGCGGCTAGGCGGCAAACGACGATATCCCTATGAGCATACACCAGTATGTGACTAGGGTAGCGCAAGAGCAGCCAACAACGCTGCGGTTTGAAGTATGACGAGTATGACGAGCACCGAAAATAAAGAAGGCAACTTATGTACACACTCATCATCAAACACGGTAAACGTATCGATGGCACGATTATCGATATTCTGATTAAAGACGGAAAAATCGAGGCGGCAGGTCCTGAGTTAGCCTGTAACCAACAAGCTGACAAAGTCATTGACCTGAAAGGGAAAACCTATGTCAGCGCGGGATGGATTGATTCTCATGCACACTGTTTTGCCGAGTCACCTATCTACTTTGATGACCCCGATTTAGCAGGCGCTGCGGGCGGTGTGACCTCACTGGTTGATGCTGGGAGTGTCGGTGCTGACGATATTGATAAATTTCACCAATTAACCAAAAAGTCCAAAACCAACGTCTTTTCTTTGTTGAATATTTCACGCATTGGCATCATCGCACAAAATGAATTGTCCGATATGAACAACATCAACGAAGCGTGTTTCCAAGAAGCTATCGAACGCCACCAAGGCTTTGTGGTGGGAATGAAAGCGCGTATGAGTAAAAGCGTTGTGGGTGAGAATGGCATTGCGCCGCTCGTTAAAGCCAAAGAGATGCAGAAAAAACACCATCTTCCATTGATGGTGCATATCGGCAATAACCCACCAGATATTGATGAAGTGGCTGACTTACTAACACGAGGCGACATCATCACTCACTGCTTTAATGGCAAACCAAACAAAATTTTAGGCGATGATGGCTACCTTAAACCCTCCATTGCCCGGGCACTGGCACGAGGCGTCATTTTAGATGTTGGTCATGGCGGTGAAAGCTTTAGCTTTAAAGTGGCCGAGCAAGCCATGCGCATCGGTACATACCCAGACATTATCAGCTCCGATATTTACCATCGTAATCGCGTGAATGGCCCCGTTTACAGCCTTGCATTTGTGATGACTAAATTCCTGTGCATGGGCTTTAGCGCTGAGCAAATTTTACGTTGTGTGACTGAAAAAGCCGCTAGCTTCTTATCGCTCCCAGCTAAAGGGTATTTAAGACCCGGTTTCGATGCAGACATTACGTTGTTTGATCTGAAAGAAGAACAAACTGAACTCACTGACGCAGAAGGCGAACACCGTGTAGGTACACACCGCTTTGTACCTATTGCCGCTATCGTTGGTGGTAAACATATTATTCATGCACAAGGCGAATCTGAACATGCAATCGATTTATGAGAAGTATCAGTTAAAACACGTTATCAACGCATCTGGCCGCATGACCATACTCGGCGTATCAACACCGACGCCTGAAGTTGTTGAGCGTGTTGCTTACGGGCTTAATAATTACTTTGAAATTAAAGACTTAGTTAATAAAACAGGTGAATACATCGCCAATTTGCTGAACGTCGAAGCCGCTGTCGTGGTGTCTTGCGCCTCCGCAGGTATTGCCCAAGCGGTTGCGGGTGTGATTGTGCAGGACGATGATGATTTATTGCTGAACCTGCATTCCTCGGAAAAAGTTGTTCCACGTGAAATTATTTTACCCAAAGGGCATAACGTCAACTTTGGTGCACCTGTCGACACAATGGTGTCTTTAGGGGGCGGAAAGGTGATTGAAGCTGGCTTTGCAAACGAATGCAGCGCCGCGCAATTAGCCGCAAAAATCACCCCAAATACGGCTGCGATTCTGTATATCAAATCCCATCATACTGTACAAAAAAGCATGTTAACCGTCGAACAAGCGGCCAAAGTGGCACATGACCACCAGCTGCCATTGATTGTTGATGCAGCCGCAGAAGAAGAGTTAACCGCGTATTACCAAGCGGGTGGCGATATTGTGATTTACAGTGGCGCAAAAGCCATTGAAGGGCCAACCAGTGGCTTAGTTGTTGGTAAAAAACAGTATGTTGAGTGGGTAAAACGCCAAAGCCAAGGTATTGGCCGTGCGATGAAAGTCGGCAAAGAAGGCATTTTGGGCTTAACCCTTGCTATCGAACAATACTTAACTGCGCAAAAAGAAACGGGTGCGGAAATGGTCACGCGAATGACGAAGTTTATCAGTGACCTCAATGCCATTAAGGGCATTTCAGCCCAAGTCGTCTGGGACGCCGCAGGCCGTGACATCGCCCGTACCGAAATCAGCTTCGATGAGAAAGTGATTGGCAAAACAACCTACCAAATTATGGCTGACTTAAAACAAGGCGATACCGCTATTTACTTCCGTGAATATAAAGCCAACGAAGGGAAAGTTGAAGCGGATATCCGCAGTGTCAGTACTGAACAACTTGATGTTATTGCAAAGAATATTCGTTTGTTAGTAGAAGGAATTTAAGATGAAATTGTCACCGAATTTTTACCGTGACCGCGTTTGTTTAAATGTGTTGGCAGGTAGCCACCAAAATGCCAAAGATATCTATGCCGCCGCAGAAACCTTTGTTGTTGTCGGTGTGTTATCGAAAAACTACCCTGACTTAGACAGTGCTATCGCCGATATGCGCATTTATGCCAAAGAAACCGATAATGCATTATCTGTGGGCTTAGGTGCAGGTGACCCGAACCAATCCACAATGGTCTCCTTGATTTCAAAAGAAATTCAACCGCAACACGTCAACCAAGTGTTTACAGGAGCACCAATCAGCCGTGCTTTACTCGGCCAAAATGAAACGTTTGTAAATGCGCTGATTTCCCCAACAGGCACAATTGGAATGGTCAAAATTTCCACAGGCCCGCTTAGCTCTAAAGCCCCTGATGGCATCGTTCCTATTGAAACTGCAATTATGATGCTAAAAGATATGGGCGCAGATTCTGTTAAATTCTTCAATATGAAAGGGTTAACCTATATTGAAGAATATAAAGCCATCGCCAAAGCCTGTGCAAAATTTGATTTTTCTTTAGAGCCGACTGGGGGGATTGATTTAGATAATTTTGCCGAAATTTTGCAAATCGCCCTCGATGCAGGCGTGAAGAAAATCATTCCTCATATTTATAGTTCTATTATTGATAAAGATACGGGTGATACGCGCCCAGAAGATGTGCGTCAATTATTGCAGATGGTTAAGCAAGCGGTTAATTGATGTGTTAAAAGCAGTAAAAAGCAGTCAGAAAATAAATATAAGCGAGACGTTACAAACAGAGTCATTGTGACAAAATGACCAAAACAACAAATGCCCCACTCATCCAGTATGTGTGGGGCTTTTTTCATTCTCTATTAATGACCTATGCTTCGTGCATTCGGTATAATATGAAACCAATAATTATCTGGCACAGGGCTATCCCATACCCCAAAGAAAGCAGCAATACCAATCATGATAAATAAGATTGCCAAGGTCAAAGCCGCCATGACAATCCCCGATAACGGAAATTGGCGTTTTTGCGTGGGTATTTGCAGCGAAAAATCCAGCGTAGACGCAACAGGGCAAGACTCCACACAGGTCATACACCCCGTGCACTCTACCGTTCTTACCTTGATAAGCTTATCCACCGGAATGCGCGATGGGCAGTTTTTCGCACATTTTCCACAATCAATGCAACTTTCTACATTACGGCGAATTTTAACGGGTGAAAGTAGTGAAAATAGCCCCAACAGCGCGCCATAAGGGCAGAGATAACGGCACCAAGCATTACGAATAAATAAGCTTAGCACCACCAAAACTACCACGCTAATCAATGCAAAGTCGCTAATATGGCGAAAAAAATCCAACATTTTGACGTCAATAATGATCCCATAAGGCGACATCATAAAGTATTGGATCATCTGTGCTGACATAGAAAATGCAATATAAAGAAAAAAGCTTAACAGCACATACTTTAGGCCTCGTAGGGGAATATCGAGCCATTTAGGGAGATTGATTTGATAACGAAACAGCTTCTGTCCTAATTTCCCTGTATATTCCGATATCGTTCCTATTGGGCACATCCATGAACAAAAGGATTTTTTCAACAGTAAACTAATAAGAATAAACGCCACTAACAGAAACATCGACGCCCCATGAATCGACGGAAAGCTTCCTGTTTCTAATGTGTATTTGACATTCATTAACCCTGCGATAGGCAGCCAGCCTTCAATCCCTCCCGGGCGTGGCAGATACAGCGTTTCGCCCCCAGTTTCAAAATAACGTACCCAGTAATAGAAGGTAATACCGATATAAAGGTTTATCGCCAACAGGATAATTTGGACTATTTTTCGCCACATCGAGGCATTTCGCCAGTCATTCCAAGGGAGCTTACCGCCCACTGTACCGGGACGTCGCATGTAGCGAATATGAGGTTTCTTTGCCATCTAGCCTATCTCTTTAACATGCATTTTAAATACCATTATTGTATTTACATATTTAAAGAGCGTATTGATTTGCATCAGGGGCTGATGACGTTAATAGTTTGACTCAACAAAATAATGAAGGCAGACCAAAAAAGAAAAAGAAAAAGAAAAATATTACAGTTTTTTCTAAATAATTCGAGTTGTGCCAAGGCGGCAAAATGAGGAAATCCCTAGGAGCATACACCAGTATGTGACTAGGGTTAACGAATGAAGCTAACACAGGCACAGCTTGAAGTATGAAGAAAAAAGGAGCATACACCAGTATGTGACTAGGGTTGACGAATGAAGCCAACACAGGCACAGCTTGAAGTATGAAGAAAAAAAGGAGCATACACCAGTATGTGACTAGCGTTGCTGAATGAAGCTAACGCCGTAACAGCACTAAATATGACGAAAAATTCAAAACGCACTTTTCTTTTAAGCTCGGATTTTTTCTAAATAGTTAGTGCTGTAACAAGGCAGCAAAATGAAGAC
Source organism: Providencia sp. UF-224 (assembly GCF_058245955.1). Lineage (NCBI taxonomy): Bacteria > Pseudomonadati > Pseudomonadota > Gammaproteobacteria > Enterobacterales > Morganellaceae > Providencia > Providencia sp. UF-224. Next base: position 127,559 of record NZ_JBSICC010000006.1, read on the forward strand.
ATCACGGGGAGCATACAAAAGTATGTGACCCGTGTGGCTGAATGAAGCTAACGCTGTGACAGCGCTAAATATGACGAAAAAAGAAGTATGACGAAAAAATGGGAGTTGGCCGATAAGCCGGGTTCTGTCGTGGACAACCATTCATCTAGGCCAGCACTTGCGCACTGGCTCCAGCAACCTACCCGAGTTCAATGCGGGCCGCACCATATGAACCCCTATTTGGTCTTGCTCCGGGTGGAGTTTACCGTGCCACGAACTGTTGCCAGTCGCGCGGTGCGCTCTTACCGCACCCTTTCACCCTTACCTGATCCTGTAAACAGGCCATCGGCGGTTTGCTCTCTGTTGCACTAGTCGTAGGCTTGCGCCTCCCAGACGTTATCTGGCACCCTGCCCTATGGAGCCCGGACTTTCCTCCCCTCTACCCGTCTCCCGAAGGGACTACGATAAAGCAGCGGTTGTCTGGCCAACTCCGCGGCGAATTATAGGCACTTTGCTACGGCTTGTACAGACTTTCAGGCAGGCAATTGACGACTTAAGCCCTTGATAGCGCTATTTGCTTAAAAATCATTCATCACCTTGATTATCTAACATCAATTTATACAGCATATTTTTCTTTAAGCCGTAAATTTCTGCGGTGATCGCCGCGGCTTTTTTCGGTGGCAGCTCTTTTTGCAGCAAATTAAGTGTGCGGATAGCATCTGGTGAAATCGCTGAATCATCTTCAGGCTTCTTATAACCCTCAACAATTAATACCATTTCCCCGCGATGACGGTTTTCATCTTCTTTCACCCAAGCCAATAACTCACCCACAGGGCGCCCTTCAATAGACTCCCATGTTTTGGTGATTTCACGGGCTAAAACAACATGGCGATCTGGCCCCCAGACTTCCACCATATCTGCTAAACTGTCTAGTAGACGGTGGGTTGATTCATAAAAAATCAGCGTGCGTGGTTCTTGTTCAAGTGATTGCAAGACATCTTTCCGACCTTTTGTTTTTGCAGGCAAAAAGCCTTCATAACAAAAACGGTCTGATGGTAAACCCGCGGCTGATAGTGCAGTAATTGCCGCGCAAGCTCCGGGTAAAGGTACGACTCGAATACCAGCTTCACGGCAACGATTGACCAAATGATAACCCGGATCATTAATTAAAGGTGTACCTGCATCTGAGACTAATGCGATACTATCACCTTGATGAAGTCTGCTAATTAATTGATCTGCCTTTTGCTGTTCATTATGATCATGCAGAGCAAACAGTCGTGCATTTATCGCGAAATTTTGCAATAAAATGCCTGAGTGCCGAGTGTCCTCTGCCGCAATTAGGTCAACATGTTTAAGAACATCCAACGCGCGCTGCGTGATGTCGCCCATATTCCCAATCGGTGTTGGGACGATATACAGCGTGGATGCCATAACCACAGCTTGATTAGGTTGGTTCATTGTTTCATCCGAATAGCCGGTTTAAAATTAAGCAATTGAAAAATACACCATTGGATACAGTATGCGTCCTTCAATTTTTTTGCATTTGAAAAAAGGGTTAATCTGCACAGCAATGCTGTCCACATTTGCACTCTCTGGGTGCCAAATTGTCTCAGATTATTTCCCTTCCACCCAAAAAACACCTGAGCAAAGTACGTCCGATGCCAACAGCTACCAAGCTATCATTGATGCGGCTCAAGGCAAACCTTCTCTGGAAGCACTTCGTGCTTACATTAACCAAGAACCATTATTAACGACAGCAGCTGAGCGCCAAGCTAACATCGATGGATTATGGAAGATGTTAACACAATTGATGCCAGATCAGATTCACGGAATTGGCGCAGAGGAAAATAATCTTCAAGGCTGGGTTGATCTTCTCGATATTTATCAAAATAACCAAGATGACCCTGATGCCCTTCGTGCTGGCTTTAATGACTGGAAAATGCGTTACTCAAGCAACCCAGGGGCGACTTTAGCTCCGACTCAGCTTATCCAAGCGATGCTACCTCGCGTTGGTGGCAGCCCGAAAATTGCCTTATTCCTGCCAATGAGTGGTCAAGGCAAAGTGTTTGGTCAAGCCATCATGCAAGGGTTTATGGATGCACAAAAAGGTATCCCCCAAGGTGCAGCGACACCAGCAAGAACAGCGCCACAACCAAGTAGTGGCAACGATGTCCTAGACCAAATTTACGCAGAAGTTGCGAATACGGCTGGTGGCACATCGACTGATACAGATATCGTCACATCCAGCCTACGCATTGATGCTACCCCTGTTAACACCCAAACCATCAAAGTGTTTGATACAACAGGCAAACAAATGCCTCAATTACTCGAACAAGCGAAGAACGAAGGTTTCAACCTTGTTGTCGGCCCATTATTGAAAAACGACGTGCAAACTATTGCACAAATGGGTGCTCCCGTTAGCGTATTGGCATTGAACGAATTAGATACCAATCAATTGCAACCACGTCCAAATCTTTGCTACTTCTCGCTTTCCCCTGAAGATGAAGCGCAAAATGCGGCGGCGTATATGAAAGCACAAGGCAAACAAATGCCATTGGTTTTAGTGCCTGCTAATGCGTTTGGGGATAGGGTAGCCAAAGCCTTCGCTCAAGGGTGGCAGTCAAAAGGTGGAGGAGCCGTATTAATGCAAACCTTCGGTTCAGTACCTTCTTTAAAAGAATCCATTAATCGTGGTGCTGGGATCCGCATGGCGGGAACCCCCGTTAATACAGGCAACCAGTTAGACGGTGCGAATGGCGCAATTGATTCTGTTTATATCGTTGCAACACGCGATGAACTCACGCTGATTAAACCAATGATAGAAATGGCAATCAGCTCTCGTTCTCGCCCTGCACTATACACGAGCTCTCGCAGCAACCAAGCAGGTTCAGGCGCAGACTACCGTTTTGAAATGGATGGCGTAAAATTCAGTGAGATCCCGCTGCTTGCAGGTGCAAATAATAACCTACGTAAGCAAGCGCAACAAAAACTGAGCAATGATTATTCATTATTCCGTTTATATGCGATGGGGATTGATGCATGGTCATTAGCGAATAATTACGACAAACTGCAACAAGCAGGGCAAGTGAGGATCAACGGCGCCTCGGGAACATTGAGTACACAGGCTAACTGCGTGGTATTTCGTGAATTGCCATGGCTACAGTTTAAACAAGGGCAAGTTGTCCCTGCTCAGTAAAATTAAAGATAAGCCATCAGGATGATGGCTTTTTCAGACAAGGACGTCATGAAAGCAATTCAAAAACCCTTAAGATGGCTAACAGGCCGATATTACGAAAATCAGGCTCTCTCCTTCCTGAAAAAACAGGGGCTAACTTTTATTGAACGCAATGCCAGAAATCGAGGTGGGGAAATTGACCTCATTATGCGTGATAAAACAGGTTGGGTATTTGTTGAAGTGCGATTTCGCAAAAATTGTGATTACGGTGATGCACTTTTATCAGTAAACTGGCATAAACGTAGAAAATTATTAGCCGCAGCCAAGGTTTGGCTCGCACAACGGCAAGAGAGTTTCGAAACCAGTGCCTGTCGATTTGATATTTGTGCCATTACGGGCAATCAATTCGAATGGATACAAAACGCCTTTAATGAAGAGAGTTAATATTCGTCAGCGAGCTATTGTATCCTTTACCAATAGCGATTGCAGTCAACACCGCGACAGTACGGACATGACGGGTTTACCCTAAATAATTCGTGCTGTCGCAAGGCGACAAATGAGCTAATCCTATGAGCATACAAAAAAAAGTATGTGATTAGGATGAGCGTTGCAGTCAACACAGCGACAGTGCGAAGAATGACGGGTAAATTTTTACAGGAAAAAACCAGTGCTAGATAGAATAAAAGTCTGCTTCACCGAAAGCATTCAAACTCAAATTGCAGCCGCCGAGGCGCTGCCCGATGCGATTTCAAGAGCCGCAATGATGATGGTTCAGTCTTTACTTAATGGCAACAAAATTTTATGTTGTGGTAATGGTGCATCAGCGGCTACTGCACAACGTTTTGCTGCTAGCATGATCCATCGGTTTGAAACCGAACGCCCCAGCCTTCCTGCTCTTGCGCTCAATACGGATAATGCCGTGCTTACTGCTATTTCTGGAAGTAAACAGCCTTCTGAAATTTACGCGAAGCAAGTTAGAGCACTAGGGCAACATGGTGATGTTTTAATGGCTATTTCTACCCATGGTAATAGTAGCGATATTATTAAAGCGGTTGAAGCAGCTGTCACTCGAGATATGACCATTGTCGCCCTTACTGGCTACGATGGTGGAGAGCTTGCGGGGCTACTTGGCCCACAAGATGTTGAAATTCGTATTCCTTCTCAGCGCAGTGTTCGAATTCAAGAAGTTCATCTTCTTACTGTAAATTGTCTATGTGATCTTATAGATAATACTCTTTTCCCCCATCAGGATGATTAAGGAGACAAAATGCGATTAATACCCATTTTTGCCATAGTAATCAGTACGATCCTTTTACAAGGCTGTATTGGTGCCGCTGTTGTTGGTTCCGCAGCGGTTGCCACTAAGAGTGCTTCTGACCCACGAACTGTTGGTCAACAGGTTGATGATGGCACACTCGAAGCTCGTGTCAGTGGGCAGCTTAATAAAGACAAAGAAATCACAGGTAAGGCTCGTATTATTGCCACTGCTTATAAAGGTAATGTGCTATTAACTGGACAGAGCCCTGATATGTCATGGGCTGAACGTGCTAAGCAAATTGCCTCTAATGTTGATGGCACTGTATCAGTTTATAATGAGGTACGTAGCGGTGAGCCTGTCGATTTAGGCACTGCCTCAAAAGATACGTGGCTAACAACTAAAGTAAAATCCAAAATTTTGGCCAGTGACAGTGTCAAATCAGGCAGTGTAAAAGTCATCACTGAAAATGGAGAGGTTTTTTTACTTGGCGTATTAACAAGACAAGAAGGTGATGCTGCGGCTAAAATCGCCAGCGAGACAGATGGCGTCCGTCGAGTAACGACTGCTTTCACTTATCTTAATTAATCATAAACAATAATATATCCGAATAAGAATAAGAGCCATCAGTGAAAAACTATGGCTTTTTTCTTATTCAGACAAAACATCGTTTACTTTCAGAAAATTCTTACCACCCAAAAGGTGCATCTGGTTCAGTATCCACGCCTGCCGCTTCAAGACATAAGAAGATGGTGTTTTTACACTATAGCGATGTGGATTTGGAAGAACTGCCGCTAAAAGTGCAGCTTCACTCATCGAAAGCTTACTAGCAGGTTTATTGAAGAATTTATTTGAAGCTTCTTCAACACCAAAAACCCCCTCACCAAACTCCGCAATATTTAGATAAACAGTCAATATCCTCTGTTTAGACCACATAAGTTCCATTACTGGTGTTATTAATGTCTCTAAGCCTTTTCTAATCCAGCTTCTTCCATCCCATAACCATAAGTTTTTAACGGTCTGCTGAGAGATTGTTGAAGCCCCTCTAATTGATTGTTTATTGTTCGCATTATGCTTGTAAGCGCGTTCAATTGCATCAAGATCAAAACCCCAATGATGTGGAAAATTTTGATCTTCTGATGCGATAACCGCTAAATAAATATACGGAGAGATCTGATTTTCATTTGCCCAAGTAGAGTTTGAAACATAAGAAAAGTTTAAGCTTAACCACGCACTTATTTGCCGTTCGGCCATGACCGCAGAGAATGGCACGGGTACATATTTAAAAATGATGACAGTACAAAACCACACCACAAGTAATGAAAATGTGATCTTCTTTAACCCATGCCACAACCTAGAAACAATAGTTAGCATTCAAATAATCACGCCATTTCCAATACTTTCTCAACAAGCTTATTAATCCCTATATTTGCTTCAGAAATTGATTGTGCCAGCATATAAGCAGGGGTTGTGACAACTCGGTTAACTTCATCAACAACAATGTCATCAACAGGACATTTGATGTGTTTTCCCCCCATACTTTCTATTTGGGCAATCGTTTCACTATCATCACCAATAGTTAATTCTACTGATGTATTTAACATTTTTGGCAGCATTACAGGTGCAATACACATCAGTCCTAGCGGCTTTTTCTGTTGGTGCATTTGGCGAACTAAACTTAATAGTTCTTTATTAATTTCACAGTCACTGCCTTTGACAGCAAAATTACATAAATTTTTTGCAGCGCCAAAACCACCAGGAATGATGAGCGCATCAAGCTTAGAGGCATCAGCAGAGGATAAAGGGGATATTTTTCCACGTGTAATACGCGCAGACTCTTCTAATTGATTGCGTTTTTCTGTTTTTTCATTTCCATTTACATGATTTATAACAGTAGGTTGCAATTCATCAGGTGCAAAAAAATGAACCTCAGCATTATTTTGATTCAAAGCTAACATAGTCAATACTGACTCATGAACCTCGCTTCCATCAAATACACCACAGCCACTTAAAATAACCGCAATTGATTTCATATCTTGCTCCATTTGTAGTAAATTATCTCTCAAGCGATAAAGCAGGCAAACATCAATCTTCATCACAGATTTTAATGAATCTTGTAACAGATTCGCTAAATTTTGGTATCTTGATGTTATTGTTTACCGCGATCTACCTAATTTAATGATTTGCCTAGAATGAAAACCACATGCAAATCAACGATTTCCCTGGTGTTGGCGCAGTATTCGCGCACCCCAACTTCGGTTGGGGTTATTTTTTTGTGCGCTCATTAACCCAGTTTCTTAAAGTTTCTATATCGCCTTTCCAATCCTGTTTTAGTTCATCCACCCACTCTTGGACATTATCCCACCAAGCAGGTAAATCAGGGGATTGGATTTGCTGAGCAATTTTCTGTAAGTTCCTTAAGCCAACAGAACCCGCTGCGCCTTTAATCTTATGAGCCTCTTCTACGATGCCCTTTTGATCCTTTGCAACCATATTTGAGTCGAGAATAGCTAAGTAACCTGGTAGCATTTTTTCAAATACTTCTAACCCGTCATAAATTAATTTAGGGCCAACCAATTCAATATATTGCTCCAACATTTCACAATCTAATCTTGACTCATCGACTGGTGACTCCTGAGATTCACGTTGAGCTCCTTCAGAATATGAAGCCTGTTCACCCCAGAATTGCTCAATAATTTGGGTCAGTGCCGGCACAGATAATGGTTTACTTAAAACACCATCCATCCCCGCATCAAAGTATTCTTTTTTATCTTTAAGCACATTTGCTGTCAGTGCGATAAGTGGTGGTAAGTCCTCTTTACCATATTGCTGTTTCAGTTGCCTTGAAATATCCAGCCCTGTCATATCTGGTAACTGAATATCTAATAGAACTAAATCATATTCACCAGGTGAGAACATGGATAATGCCTCTTTACCTGTCATTGCGACATCAACCGTATTCCCCAAGTTTTCTAATACAGAGCGCGCCACAACGACGTTTAGCTCGATATCTTCCACTAAAAGAATATGTAACGCGGGTAGCGGGTAGTCATCTTCACTTTCTTCAAATTCAATGACATCTTCTTCAACGACTGGAGCGATAATTGACAAGGTAAATGTTGAACCTTCACCAATTTGGCTTTCAACTTGAATATCACCCCCCATATTTTGTGCTAGTCGTCGGGATACAGAAAGTCCAATCCCCGTTCCTGTTGCAGGTTTACCACCAGCAGAATCTGTTACTTGGTAGTACATCGCAAAAATTTTATCTAGCTCATCTTGAGGGATCCCAATTCCACTATCTTGGACTCTAAAAAACAATTTATTTTCAGATTCTTGCCAGATACTTAGTTTCACTTCACCTTTTTGGGTGAATTTGACCGCATTACCAATTAAATTCCACAATATTTGACGTAGACGCGTTCCATCCGTAAGCACTTTTTTAGGCAACGCAGGGGCAACATCCATGACAAATTTTAAGCCTTTAGGCTGGACTAATAAGCCACTTAAATTTTCAAGATCATTCACAAACTCAGATAATGCGATTGGCTGGTTATCCAACTGAACTTTACGGCGTTCAATTTTATCCATCTCAATGACATCATTAAAAATATTTCCTAAAGTCACAGCACTGACATGAATTGTTTTTAAATAGCTAGATTGTTCCGAAGTGAGATCGGTGTCTAATAGAATTCGGCTTAAACCTACAATGCCGTTAAGGGGAGTACGAAGCTCATGGCTGATCGTTGAAATAAATGTGGTCTTCTCCCTGCTTGCGTTCTCTAACGCTTCCTGGTAGCGCTTACGCTCGGTTATATCACGCCCAAAGCCCATAAGGCCGTGTCTTTTACCCACGCGATCATAAAATGGCACTTTTCGTAGTTCAAAACAGGCTTTTCGCCCATCGGGATAAACCAGCCATTGTTCGTAAGTCAGTGAAACATTGTGGCGGAATACTTTTTCATCGGTTTCCATCACTTTGGAGGCAATTTCCACATCATAAATATCTAGCGGAGTCAGCCCAACTAAGTGTTTTTCACTTTTCCCCGTTAGCAGTTCCATTGCCCTATTACAGCCCGAAAATTCGTTATTTTCATTGCGGTAATAAACCAAGTCAGGGGAGGCATCAAGGAATGAGCGTAACAACACAGATTGTTGCTCAAGTTCAATTTGAGTGAGTTCACGGTATTTCATTTCTTGCTTGAGTTGCTCAAGTAGCTCTAAATGTGCGCGTTCCGCTTTTTCACGTTCAAGTATTTCAAGGTTGAGTTGCTCTATATTCCCTTGTAACTGCGTATTTAATTCAGCATCACGCTTACGCATGACCTCGAGTTTATCGACCATACGTGATAATCGTTGTCGCGACTCTTCAAGTTGTTCGACCACAACGGAAAGAAAATAGACCGCAAGCGGGGTGATAATAAGCCCAAAGAAAATAGAACCTACCATATCCAAGCTATCGACGTGCCCACGCAAGAATATTGTGACTGCCATTTGCATGATCATGGCCAAGACAACAAGTGCAGAAGCCAGTAACAGCGAAAACCGTACCAACCCGAGTTTCATCATCAAATCGACATAGTATTGCGCAAGGCCGCGAAGTACTTTCATAACCACCCCTTAGTAAAATTCTCTTTGAATCATATATCAAACAGGGCAGATTCGGATGTTTATTAATGCAAAATGTCGATCCTGCTCATTCAATAGCCATTTTTTATCATTAATGATAAATAACAATCAGGTATTTTCTTTGTTTTAGCTCGGATAAAAATATGCCTTGGCTACTTTTTCGTCATAATTAATTGAAAAACAAATCAATAATGTGACTTATACTTATTTAGCAGTGCTAAACTTCAAGTTTGAAAGATCGCTATACGCCCCAAATTCAGACTAAGTTCAGTAAGGAATACCATGAACTCAAAAATTATTGGTCTCCCGCGAAATGAACCACAAAAAAAAGCGGAAGGGATTCGAAAAATAAATTTCGTTGAAATTTATGAGCCCGATGATGCCAAACAAATTCAGCAACAAGCGAGTCGTTGCCTTTCCTGTGGAAGCCCATTTTGTGAATGGAAATGCCCTTTGCATAATGCCATCCCTAAATGGCTAAAATTAGCAGAGGAAGGACGTATTATAGAAGCGGCTGAATTATCGCATCATACCAATAGCTTGCCAGAAATTTGCGGTCGAATTTGTCCTCAAGATAAACTGTGTGAAATGGCTTGTGTCCTGAACGACACCTTCGGCGCTGTCACCATCGGTCACATAGAACGTTATATCAATGACACAGCTTTTTCGCTTGGATGGCGCCCTGATCTCTCTCGCGTCTCACCAGTCGATCGCCATGTTGCAATTGTTGGGGCAGGTCCTGCGGGGCTTGCTTGCGCTGATGTTTTAGCCCGCAATGGCGTGCAAGTTACTGTCTTTGATAAACACCCAGAAATCGGCGGTTTATTAACCTTCGGAATACCTGCATTTAAATTAGAAAAGCAGGTCATGGTACAACGGCGCGAAATCTTTACCGAAATGGGGATTCAATTTCAACTTAACATCGATATTGGTCAGGATATACACCTAAATACGCTTGAGACGGATTATGACGCGATTTTCCTCGCTACAGGTGCTTACAGTGCAATTAAAGGTGAACTGCGCAGAAATGGCGCTCATGGCTGTTATGATGCCCTTCCTTATTTAATCGCAAATACACGCCATTTACTGCAACTTCCCCAATCACTAGTTGAACCTTATATCAATTTACGCGGAAAAAATGTGGTGGTGTTAGGTGGTGGCGATACCGCGATGGATTGCGTACGTAGCGCTATTCGGCAAGGGGCGGCCCATGTCAGCTGTGTTTATCGACGTGACAAGCAAAGTATGCCTGCTTCATTAAAAGAGATAAATCATGCAATTGAAGAAGGGGCAGAATTTCATTTTAATTTACAAGCCACTGAGATCCTGTTGGATGCCTGTCAACAAGCCAACGGAATTTCTGTCGTTCGCACGCAAAATGGCGAATTCAAAGAGGGTCGCTACGCTGTAGAAACTATCAAAAATTCAGATTTTACGATTAAAGCAGATGCCGTCATTGTTGCTTTTGGTTTTCGCCCACACAAACAACCTTGGATAGAAGACAGCTCGGTACAACTTGACTCTCAGGGGCATATTTGTGCAAGTCGCAACAGCTCGTTTCCTTTCCAAACCTCCTATAAAAAAATATTTGCAGGGGGTGATGCTGTCCGAGGTTCAGATCTTGTCGTCAATGCGATTGCCGATGGACGCAGTGCCGCTGAGGGTATTTTGCTTTTTTTAGCGGTTTAGTGAATTGTAAAAAATAGACATAAAAAAACAGAGGGGAACCCCTCTGTTCATTAATCTAAATAAAATGAATTGTTACTTAACGACTCTTAACGCAGGTCTGCCTTTCGGCGGTCTTGGTGGCTCGTCATCTGAAGGTTCATCGTTGTTGTTCTCAACTGACTCACTTTCTTGAACCAATGAGATGTTCTCTTCATGTAGCTCATCGACTTCAGCAAAATCAGATGACAACTCTGCATCATATGCAGCTTCAGGTTCGAACATCATCCCTGCACCGTTTTCACGTGCATACACCGCCATAATTGCAGCCATTGGGACATACACTTGACGTGGAACCCCACCAAAACGCGCATTGAAACGCACTTCTTCGTTTGTAATTTCGAAATTACCCACGGCGCGAGGCGCAACATTCAATACAATTTGCCCATCCCGAGCAAACTCCATTGGAACATTCACGGCAGGAATGGTGACATCAACCACCAAATGCGGGGTCATATCGTTATCGAGCAACCATTCATAATGAGCACGTAACAGATAAGGGCGGCGTGGAGACATTGCTGCCATTTCCATCATAGCTTAGCCTCTTGCTGACAAACGCATTTCGCGTTCTAATTCAGTCAACGATGCTAAGAATGCATCACGCTCAAACACGCGTTGCATGTACATTTGCAAATGTTTGCTGTTATTCAGTTTTAATTCAATACCAAGGACAGGTAAACGCCATAACAGTGGGGCTAAATAGCAATCCACTAAGCTAAACTCGTCACTCATAAAGAATGGCATTTCAGCAAATACAGGAGAAACGGCAATTAGTTCTTCCGCTAATTGGCGACGAGCACTATCTGCTTCTTGTGCGTTGCCTTTCTCAACTTTATGCATTAATGAGTACCAGTCTTTTTCAATTCGGTGCATTAATTGACGGCTAGTTCCGCGCGCAACTGGGTACACTGGCATTAATGGTGGATGAGGAAAACGCTCATCAAGGTATTCCATGATAATCAGTGGATCATATAACGTCAGTTCACGGTCAACCAGTGTCGGGACGCTTTGGTACGGGTTGAGATCAATGAGATCTTGAGGTGGATGACCGGGTTCAACATGTTCAATTTCGACGCTAACCCCTTTTTCTGCCAGTACGATACGTACCTGATGGCTAAAAATGTCAGTTGGGCCTGAGAACAATGTCATTACCGAACGTTTGTTAGGAGCGACAGCCATTAAAACCTCCAAATTACAAAAATGGACGAAATGTAATTAATTTTTTAATTACCCATTACCCATTTTAAAATCCCCTGTGTTCCGCTTTTATTTATCCATACTAAAAGCCAACACAACCCTCCCGCACAGAAAGGCGAGAAATGATGAAATAAAAAAACAGGCGCATATTCTAACAGATTTTGTACAGCTTAGGGGGGTGCAGTAGGGAAAATCATAGATTTATTTTCTTAATAGCCAATAAGCAAAGAAGAAACAGGGGAATACGTCGATTAAATCAAAATTAACAGGCAATAAACCTTGGAGTTAACTTCATGGCTATTACATTAATATGCTTAAAAAATGTCATTTATATTCGCATGAGTTGATAATTTTAAATTCTAGACTAATTAATTATCTTTTTCTGCTTATTATATTTACTTCTTTTTTATATTATCTTTTTTTGCCTGCTTACAGATTTTTAGGCAATAAAAAACCCGCCATAAAGACGGGTTTTTTCATCAATTTTATGCCTAAAAGGCAATAAATTAACGTTTGGAGAACTGTGGACGACGACGTGCTTTACGCAGACCCACTTTCTTACGTTCAACAGAACGCGCATCACGGGTAACGAAACCAGCTTTACGCAGATCAGAACGAAGAGTCTCATCATAAGCCATCAGTGCACGAGTAATACCGTGACGGATTGCGCCTGCTTGACCTGAAATACCACCACCTTTAACAGTGATGTACAGATCCAGTTTTTCCAACATTTCAACCAATTCTAACGGCTGACGAACGACCATGCGCGCAGTTTCGCGACCAAAGTACTGTTCCAGCGTACGCTGATTGATTGTGATGTTACCGCTACCCGGCTTAATAAAGACACGAGCAGATGAGCTTTTGCGGCGACCAGTGCCGTAGTATTGATTTTCAGCCATTGCTATAATCCCGATTAAATGTCAAGAACTTGCGGTTGTTGAGCCGCGTGGTTGTGCTCATTACCTGCGTAAACTTTCAGTTTACGGTACATTGCACGACCCAGAGGTCCTTTTGGCAACATGCCTTTAACCGCGATTTCAAGCACACGCTCAGGACTGCGAGCAATCATTTCTTCGAAAGTTGCTTGCTTGATTCCACCTACATGGCCAGTGTGGCGATAGTAGATTTTGTCTTCGCGTTTTTTGCCGGTAACAGCAATTTTTTCTGCATTCAGAACGATGATGTAATCACCAGTATCCACGTGCGGAGTGTATTCCGCTTTATGCTTACCGCGCAGACGGCTAGCAATTTCTGTTGCAAGACGGCCTAAAGTTTTGCCATCTGCATCAACAACGTACCAGTCGCGTTTTACGGTCTCTGGTTTAGCTGTAAAAGTTTTCATTAAAACTTACCCAATATTGAAGTTACACGTTGGTGAACACTCATGTTCATAAGCTTTCTGAGGTTCACACGACTCTTTGTCCAGTAAACCTACCCCTTCGAGCAGCCTAACTGGCATTATGCGTTATTTTTTGGGAAATAAAAAATAGCGCTGTAACGTGGGGTCGCAAGATTATAGAGAAGTCGGAAACAAAAATCGACCCCAAATGCATTTTTTTTACGTTTGTGTGAATATCCAACGCCATTTGTACTTAATTTGAACGTTTTGGCTTATTTCAGCGCTAAAACTCACATGCGCTCGAAAAACTTAAGCCAAATGCGGGATTTTTAAATACTCTTCGCTTTGCATTTCTTGTAAGCGTGATAAGCAACGTTGGTATTCAAAAGCTAAAAGCTGCCCCTGATAAAGGGATTCCATCGGGACTTCCGCATTAATCACGAGTTTCACTTTACGCTCGTAAAACTCATCCACCAGCGCAAGAAAACGCCGTGCAGGGTTTTCGTCTTTTGTCCCCATCACAGGTACATCGTACAATAAAACTGTGTGATAACAGTTTGATAAATAAATATAGTCATTTTGACTTCGCGGCTCTTCACACAGCACTTTAAACTCAACGGCTAAAACACCTTCAGACGAACGAAGTACCTGCATTTTCCGGTGATTGACTTCTAAAACTGGGTTTATCGCCCCCTGTTTCCCCGCCAATTTGACAAAAACATCATCCAAGTGCTGGCGATTTTGTGCATTTATCGGAGATAAAAAGAGGTGGGCTTGCGTCAATGTGCGCAAGCGATAATCAATCCCTGCATCAACATTCATAACATCGCAATATTTTTTGATTTGCTCAATGGCTGGCAAAAAGCGCGCGCGCTGTAACCCATTACGATATAAGTTATCGGGGATAATATTGGACGTGGCGACCAGTGTGATCCCGCGAGCAAACAAGCCTTCCAGCAAGGTACCTAAAATCATTGCATCCGTAATATCAGAGACAAAAAACTCATCGAAACACAATACATCCGTTTGTTTTTTAAACTCATCAGCAATGATATCCAGCGGATTTTCTTGCCCCTGTAATGCCATCAAATCTTCCTGCACTTTCTTCATAAAACGATGAAAATGCAGCCGCAGTTTACGATCACCCGGCAAACTCTCATAAAACATGTCCATTAGCCATGTTTTCCCGCGCCCCACGCCGCCCCACATATATAAGCCTTGGACAGGCTCTATTGATTTATTGGACGCGTTTTTTCCTAATAAACGGCTAAAAAAACCGCTTGGTTTTTCATTCGGTGTGACTAATGTGGAATTAGTAAGCTGATGATAAATTTTATCTAAACGTTCTACGGCAAGCTTCTGTACGTCATCAGGCTGATAATTGCCATCCGCGAGCGCTTGTTGATAACGCATTGTAGGGGTCATCGGTGACATTAACTGAGTAATCCTTAAAAAATTTTCGGTTTTTTTACCGTTATTTGATATACACTGCCTTTATTATAACCAGATTCAGTTATCATTTAACTTTCGGTTAACGAATCATCATAGAGTAAGGAAATTCACCTTAAGATTCCACTCTTAAAGTTGTTAACTGTTTATAATAACTCGATTCAAGCGTTGTGGGTTTTCTCATCACTTAACCGCTAAATTACAATATGTTGAGATGCTTTACTTGACGCCTACATGCAACTTGAATTATTTAAGGTATAGTAACGGTAACGACGCTTAATTTCTGCGAACATTGAAGTAATGAAGGAGTCAGCATGACCTGGGAGTATGCATTAATCGGATTGATTGTCGGTTTTATCATCGGTGCATTAGTTGTCCGCTATGGTAATCCAAAACTTCGCCAACAAAAAACAGCGCAAGCTGAGCTAGACAAAAAAAGTACTGAGCTAGAAGAGTACCGTAAAGAATTAGTCAGCCACTTTGCTCGTAGCGCAGAATTATTGGATAAAATGGCGCGTGACTACCGTCAGCTTTATCAACATATGGCACAAAGTTCATCTGAATTAATGCCAGATATGCCAGCACAAGATAACCCATTTAACTATCGCTTGACCGAATCCGAAGCGGATAACGATCAAGCGCCAGTGAAAATGCCACCAAGAGATTACTCTGACGGTGCATCGGGCTTATTCCGCCCGATTGAAGAGAAAGAAAAATAGTTTCTGATTGTATATCACCAGTAAGTCCCGCTTACTGGTGATTTCTTATTGTATTCGCTTTAATCCCCAACTCTATTCGCATCATCTACTGCAAAGTATTCATTTAATAATCCTGAACAACATTTCCATCTAAATTAAATTTAATGATTTATTTAGCAACCGTATAGAAGTTAAAGTTTTACTTAAGTTGCATGTAAATAGATGTAAAAGAGTGGTTAATTGCTATCTGTAAGTGGAACTTTTGCGCATAATCTGTGGTCATAGTCATCAGTAAAATTGAATCTTATACCAACCAAATAGAAGCTCATTGTGTTTGCCAAACGAAAGGCTCACAGTGAATTAAACCTTTATTCTTGAGAGAATTGACTGAATTATGAAAAGAAAAAACTTTTTTCTTACCGCTGTAGCAATGAGTTTAGGCTTATCTTTGGCCACTATTCCCACTGTAAGTAGTGCTGCACTCCCTGCGACACTGCCAGCAACGGCGCAAAGCCAAAACATGCCGAGCCTTGCACCAATGCTGGAAAAAGTATTGCCAGCGGTGGTGAATATTCACGTATCGGGAACTCGCGTACAAAACCAACAAATCCCTGAAGAATTAAAATTCTTCTTTGGCCCTAATGCACCTTCACAACAACAAAGCGTGCGCCCATTTGAAGGCCTTGGTTCAGGGGTTATTATCGATGCCCAGCAAGGTTATATTTTAACCAACAACCATGTTATTGATGGCGCAGATAAAATTCAAATTCAATTAAATGATGGCCGTGAAATTGCCGTCAAATTGATTGGTAAAGACCCGCAAACCGATATCGCGTTACTGAAAATCTCAAATGATAAAGATATCAAAAATTTAACCGCCGTCAGTATTGCTGATTCCGATAAATTGCGTGTGGGTGATTTTGCTGTCGCGGTTGGTAACCCATTCGGATTAGGCCAAACAGCTACTTCGGGGATTATTTCTGCATTAGGTCGTAGTGGCTTGAATCTTGAGGGCTTAGAAAACTTTATTCAAACCGATGCATCCATCAACCGTGGTAACTCTGGTGGTGCCTTAGTGAACTTAAACGGTGAGCTGATTGGTATCAACACCGCTATTTTAGCCCCTGGTGGTGGTAATATCGGTATCGGTTTTGCTATCCCAAGCAATATGGCGAAAAACCTCAGTGAGCAGCTAATTAAGCACGGCGAAGTTAAGCGCGGTATCTTAGGTATTAAAGGGACTGAGATGAACTCAGACATCGCAAAAGCCTTCAATATTGATGCTCAGCGCGGTGCGTTTGTCAGTGAAGTTCTGCCGAAATCATCTGCTGCAAAAGCAGGTATTAAATCAGGTGACGTTCTAGTCTCTGTCGATGGTAAGCGCATTAACAGTTTTGCGGAATTAAGAGCTAAAATTGGTACTAGCCAAATCGGAAAAGAAATCACTATTGGCCTTATCCGTTCAGGCAAACCAATGGATGTAAAAGTTGTTCTTGAAAATGATGAAGGCTCAGCAACACGCGCAGAGAAATTAACTGAATCATTATTAGGCGCAACGATTTCGAATGCGACTATTAGCAATACACGTGGTGTTCAAGTGGACAGCGTCGCACCTAAATCCCCTGCTGCAGCTATTGGCTTAGTCAAAGGTGACTTAATCTTTGGCGTGAACGATCAACGCGTTGAAACTATTGAGCAATTCCGCAAAATCATCGATGGTAAGCCTCCAGTACTGGCAATGAAAGTCTTACGTGATGGTGAAACCTTATATTTATTAATGCGCAATTAATTAATAAACGTAGGTCTTAAAATCAATAAAACAGGTACAGTATCACTCTGCTGTACCTGTTTTTTTATGTTATGCTCACTGCATGTTTAAAAATAACTGAATCTCCAATATCTTATGGTAAAGAAGCTAACCATCTCTGTCCTGCTTGGCCTATTGACTGCATTGATTATCATCATTGCGGTACCTTCTTTGCGCCCACAAGGTTTAGCGGATTTACTGTATGGCAGAACAAATAGCGAGCCTATCAGTTATAACAAAGCTGTGCGTCGTGCAGCTCCAGCCGTGGTTTATGTTTACAGTAGCTCGAAAGGCAGTTTTTCCCAGTCTGGACGTGAACTAAAATCGTTAGGCTCAGGTGTGATTATGAGCCCGAATGGCTATATCATTACCAATAAGCATGTGGTTGATAACCCAGATCAAATCTTAGTAGCACTGCAAGACGGCGCCATTTTTGATGCCTTACTGGTAGGTTCTGATTCACTGACAGACCTTGCTATACTTAAGATTGATGCGGATAACCTCCCTGTAATCCCCATTAATACTCAACGTGTCACCCATGTGGGGGATGTCGTCTTAGCTATTGGCAATCCCTACAATATTGGTCAAACCGTCACCCAAGGCATTATTAGTGCGACAGGCCGTGTGGGTCTAAGCTCGACACGTCGGCAAAACTTCTTACAAACTGATGCTTCAATTAATTCAGGTAACTCTGGTGGAGCCCTAATTAATACCGAAGGTGAGTTAGTCGGGATTAACACCCTTTCTTTCACTGCGGGACAAGGAATTACGTCAGAAGGCCTCAGTTTTGCCATTCCGACTGCGCTTGCAACTAAAATTATGGATAAACTGATCCGTGATGGCCGAGTGATCCGTGGCTATATTGGCATTACCGCGCGTGAGCTTCCACAAATCAGATCAAACAATAATAATATCAACCAGATACAAGGGCTACGTATTTTCCAAGTTGCGCCAAATGGCCCAGCGGCTAAATCGGGTATTGTTCAAGGAGATATCATTTTATCTGTTGATGGAAAACCCGCAATTTCTGCTGCTGAAACTATGGATTTCGTGGCTGAAATTCGCCCCGGCAGTAAAGCCTCTGTGCAAATTTTGCGAGACGGCGAAACGAAAACTATCGATGTCGTTATTGAAGAAAATCCTGAAGGACAAGCTGGTTAATTGCAGGCAAATAAATTTGACGATAAAAAATGCCGTTCAATTGAACGGCATTTTTGTTTCAATTCAATAAACGAGAACGTTAGTCGTCTGAATGAACACGCTGAATATCTGCCCCTAAACCACGTAGCTTGTCTTCAATATGCTCATAACCACGGTCAATGTGGTAAATACGGTCAACCGTTGTAGTGCCTTCTGCAATACAACCTGCAATAACAAGGCTTGCAGATGCACGTAAATCTGTTGCCATCACTTGTGCACTGGTTAGCTTCTCAACGCCATGGCACAACACCGTATTACTTTCGATTTCCGCATGCGCACCCATACGGATAAGCTCAGGGATATGCATAAAACGGTTTTCAAAAATTGTCTCAGTGATAAGCCCTGCACCTTCAGCGATTAAGTTTAGTAAGCTGAACTGTGCTTGCATGTCTGTTGGGAACCCCGGATGTGGTGCCGTACGGATAGTCACCGCTTTAGGGCGTTTACCTTCCATATCTAAGCTAATCCAGTCATCACCGATTTCAATCGTTGCCCCTGCTTCGCGCAATTTTGCTAATACTGCATCCAGTGTATCTGGGCGTGCATTACGGCAAATCACTTTACCGCGAGAAACTGCCGCCGCGATTAAGAATGTGCCTGTTTCAATACGGTCAGGCAGAACTTGGTATGTACCACCACCTAAACGCTCAACCCCTTCAATCACAATACGGTCAGTGCCTGCACCGGTAATTTTTGCACCAAGGGTGTTTAAGAAATTAGCCGTGTCTTCAATTTCTGGTTCACGCGCCGCATTTTCGATGGTTGTTGTGCCTTCCGCTAATGTGGCAGCTGTCATAATAGAGACCGTTGCCCCTACGCTAACTTTATCCATCACGATGCAGGCCCCTTTCAGGCGACCATCAACGGTGGCTTTCACATAACCATCTTCCAGAACAATATTTGCACCTAACTGTTCTAAACCAGAAATATGTAAATCAACAGGACGAGCACCAATAGCACAACCACCCGGCAGAGAAACTTCGCCATGACCAAAACGTGCCACTAAAGGTGCCAGCGCCCAGATAGAAGCACGCATGGTTTTCACGAGGTCATAAGGGGCGCAGTAAGTGCTTACTGTGCTCGCATCAACAAATACTGAACCATTACGTTTCACTTTCGTGCCAAGCTGATTCAATAATTTAATGGTGGTGTCGATATCCCTCAAATGAGGAACATTCTGTATTTCTACAGGCTCTTCAGCCAATAGAGCAGCGAACAGGATTGGCAGCGCAGCATTTTTCGCGCCAGAAATAGTAACCTCGCCCGATAAACGGGTTGGTCCTTTAACTAAAAACTTATCCATTCAAGTATTCTCGTATGTCGAATTGTACAGGCTGTTCGCTTAGGCTTTGAAATCAAAGGCCACTAAGTTTACGATCGCGCTCCCATTGCGCAGGGGTGTACGCTTTAATTGATAGAGCATGGATGCGGTTATCCGCAATATATTCCATCAATGGCGCATAAATTGCTTGCTGTTGCTTAACAAGGCTCATACCGTCAAACATGTCACCGACAGCGATAACCTGAAAGTGGCTACCATCACCTGTAACAATAGCCTCATCCAGAGACAACTTTTCCATCAATACTTGTTTTATTTCGTTGGTTTCCATAGTGACTCTATTATGATTATTTGTGGTTTTTCAATTTTACTCTGACTAATTCTAGTTGAATGTGCCCAATTAGTCACAACTCGAATTGAAAGAGCATAAACGTCTATCCTAAAGGATTAAGCCTAACACTTAAACCAAAGAAAACGCCCCTAACGCACAAATGCACGTAGAGGCGCTTATTTTTACATAACTTGACCGAATTTAGGACTCATCGCCTTAATCCAGAATGATGGTTTTCACCCCATACAACTCAATAAGTGTATTCAAGTTATCACTGGCACCAATAATCTTCAGCGGCAGTTTTTTGGTTTGAAACTCGCCTTTTAAGCGAACTAACATTGCCAGCCCTGTTGAATCCACATGGGTTAAGCCTGAAACATCTATTTTTTCAATCTGTTCCAGCAATGGGGATTTTTTATCCCAAAACGACATCAACGAGTCACGGTCTAATGAGCCCGTCAAATGCAGTGTTGATTGCGTTTTTTCCCATGCCAATGCGTGGCTCATATTAGTTTTTCTCTTCTAACGTAATTGGCGCTTTTGCACTGATTTCTAACTGTTTTGTTAAGCCATCAATGCCTTGTTTACGTAAAATATCGCCCCACTCATTTTGCTTGGTGGTGATCATGCTTACGCCTTCAGCGATCATATCATACGCTTGCCAATAACCCGTTTTGCTGTTTTTACGCCATTGGAAATCTAAGCGTACCGGCGGACGGCCATTGGTGTCGGTGATTGTGACACGAATAGCAACGATATTTTTATCGCCAACAGGTTGTTCTGGCGCAATTTGGTAAGTTTGACCATGGTACATTGCCAGTGCTTGGCCATAAACCTGCTCAAGGTAGTCTTCGAATGCCGCAAAGTAAGCATCACGCTGTGCAGGGGTTGCACCTTTATAGTAAGTCCCTAAAACCAGCGCACCTGCATATTTAATTTGCACATAAGGCAGTAATTCTTCACGAACAATCGTTCTTAGGTATTCAGGATCTTGTTTAATCTTCGGCTGTTCAGATTTCAACCGATTAAAAGTTTTTGCTGCCGCCTCATCCATTAATTTATACGGATTCGTTTGGTCTACCGCCATCGCAAATGGCGCAATAGCCAACATGGCAACCATCATTAAACGTTTAAACATAATTCATTCCTTTAACTATTTTGAGGGAGCTGCGGATTATTTAGATGCAGGCTCAGCACCTTGACTATCGCCACTCTTATACAAGAACTGCCCGATTAAATCTTCCAACACCATTGCAGGTTTAGTGTCTTCAAGGCGTCCACCATTTTTCAAGATAGCAGTCCCTAACTCTTCATCATCAGGACCAATATTCATAGCAATATACTGTTCGCCCAGTAAACCTGATGTCCGAATGGATAAAGAACTTGAATCTGGAATATTGTCATATTCACTTAGTAAATCGATTTTTACTTCAGGTACATAGTTCTTTTTATCGAGGGTGATGCTGGCAACACGGCCAACAACCACACCACCAACTTTGATTGGAGAACCTTCTTTCAAGCCACCAATATTTTCAAATGACGCTGAAATTTGATAGGTGGATTGGCTACCAATCGATTTCAAATCGGCGACTTTTAAACATAAAAAGATAATGGCGGCGATCGCCAACAACATAAAACAGCCAACCCATATTTCACTTTTTTTACTTTGCATGACTTAGTTCCCAAACATCAGTGCGGTAAGTACGAAATCCAGTCCTAAAACAGACAATGACGCATGAACAACGGTTCTCGTTGTTGCTTGGCTGATCCCTTCCGAGGTTGGAATTGCATCATAGCCATTAAACAGTGCGATCCATGTTACGGTGAACGCAAACACTAAGCTTTTGATAACACAGTTAACCAGATCTAATCGCCAATCGATTGAAGATTGCATTGATGCCCAGAAAAAGCCTTCATCAATCCCCTTCCAATCCACACCAACCAATGCACCGCCTAAAATACCGACAGCCACAAAAATCAGTGATAACAACGGCATACTAATAAAACCAGCCCAGAAGCGTGGTGCAATAACCCGTCTTAATGGGTCTACCGCCATCATTTCTAAACTCGAAATTTGCTCAGTGGCTTTCATTAAACCAATTTCAGCTGTCAATGCCGAACCCGCACGCCCTGCAAATAACAAGGCCGTCACAACAGGACCAAGCTCCCTTAATAGAGAAAGTGCCACCATCATGCCTAGGCTCGCTTCTGCACTGAATGTGGTGAGGACAAGGTAGCCTTGTAGCCCCAACACCATGCCAATAAATAAGCCCGATACTGCCACAATCAATAAAGACTGTACGCCTACCGCATACAGTTGCTTCATTAGAAGCGGCCACTGTTTGCCAAATTCAGGTTTACCTAATAAGGCGCGAAACAGCATGTAGCCTGCTCGCCCAAAAGCAGAAAAAATATCAATCCATCGACGTCCGAAGGCTGCTATCGCCTTTATTATCATCTTATTTTACCCTAATAAATCGGCCAGATAATCATTGGCAGGAAAACGGAACGGCACAGGACCATCAGCAATACCATCAAGAAATTGGCGCACGCGAGGATCTTGGTTATCACGCAGCGCTTCACCCGTTCCCTGAGCAATCACATGCTGCTGGGCAACAATATACGCATTATCTGCAATGCTCAAGACCTCTGGCACATCATGAGAAACCACCACACATGTTACGCCAAGCGCTTGATTTAATTCATCAATAAGTTTAACCAAAACCCCCATCGTAATCGGGTCTTGCCCTACAAAAGGCTCATCAAACATGATCAAATCTGGGTCAAGGGCAATGGCGCGTGCTAAAGCTGCGCGGCGTGCCATTCCGCCAGAAAGCTCAGATGGCATCAATGCAGCCGCCCCGCGTAACCCGACCGCCTCTAATTTCATCATCACGGTCGTGCGAATTAAAGACTCGGGTAAATTTGTATGTTCACGCAGTGGAAACGCTACGTTATTAAACACATCCATATCAGTGAACAACGCCCCTGATTGGAACAACATGCTCATTTTTTTACGTGCTTGATATAATTTGGAACGTGATAATGACGGGATATTGTCGCCATCAAACCAAATTTCACCTTCATTTGGGCGTAATTGCCCACCAATCAAGCGCAGCAATGTGGTTTTACCAATCCCAGATGGCCCCATTATTGCCGTAATTTTACCACGAGGAACAGTCAGGTTAATATTTTCAAATATTTTCCGATTGCCTCGAGTAAAGGACATGTTCCGTACTTCGATTAAGTTGTCTGTCTGTGCTTGCATTGTTAAATAACTCGTTATACATCATGCCTGAATATCATGTTTACCCGCTCAGATATTACCGAAAGATAAACTGAAAATCGTCTAATATCACAACGAAATAGAATTTATAGTATTATAGCGCCGAAAATGTGACTTTTAGTGTTACAACTGTATTTTTGTATAAACAACACCAACCAAAACTGATTAAATTAATTTATAGTCAGTAAAAATTGCCTGCAATAACAGCAGATAGCTCTTAGAATGTGGCGTTTAATTAATGGTGAGGATACGCGAATTTACCCGCCTATTTTTGGTTCAAGATGCTAAAGAAAGCAGATTTTACCTCTCCAATTGTACTTTGGATCACCGTAAAATAACAATTAGGTGCGAAACTATCATTAAAGATAGCTTAACAGACAAAATACTTACTGATACTAAGTATTCGTTATACAATTCATTTTTGCTTATCCGATTCACTTAAAAGCTACGCATGGAACGAGAAATGTCAAACTTCGATTTTCAGAAAGTAGGTAAAGAAGTTCTCCATATCGAACACGAAGGCTTAAAAAACCTAGAACAATATATTAATGCTGACTTTAACCGCGCTTGCCAATTGATTTTTGGTTGTGAAGGTAAAGTTGTCGTGATGGGAATGGGAAAATCTGGGCACATCGGCCGTAAAATTGCAGCGACATTAGCCAGTACGGGTACCCCCTCCTTTTTTGTTCACCCAGGCGAAGCTAGCCATGGTGATTTAGGGATGATAACGAATAAAGATGTGGTACTCGCCATTTCAAACTCAGGGGAGTCTGGTGAAATTTTAGCGTTACTGCCTGTTTTAAAGCGTATAAAGGTTCCCTTAATCTGTATGACAAACAACCCTGATAGTAATATGGGGAAATATGCAGATGTCCATTTATGCATTAAGGTGCCACAGGAAGCCTGCCCATTAGGGCTCGCACCAACAACCAGTACCACGGCAACCTTAGTGATGGGCGATGCCTTAGCTATTGCATTGTTAACTGCTCGTGGGTTTACTGCGGATGATTTCGCACTTTCTCACCCAGGCGGCGCACTTGGGCGCAAACTTTTACTCTTAGTTCGTGATTTAATGAATACGGGTGAGGATATCCCCCATATTCCTAAAAGCGCGTCTTTGCGTGAAGCTTTAGTCGAAATTACCCGTAAAAAGCTGGGTATGACTGTGGTTTGTGATGACGAGATGAATATTGAGGGTATCTTCACGGATGGTGATTTACGCCGTATCTTTGATATGGGAATTGACCTGAATAACGCGAAAATTGCGGATCTCATGACCCCTGGTGGCATTCGAGTCTCCCCAAGTATGTTAGCCGTTGAAGCGCTCAATTTAATGCAATCAAAACACGTAACCTCATTGTTAGTTGCACAAGACAATAAATTAGTGGGTGTTTTACACATGCACGACCTGCTCCAAGCAGGTGTTGTATAATATAAGGAAATACCATGAGTTCTCAAAACTTGAACACCTGCTACGGCCCCGTTGCCACTTCCGTCATCGAAAAAGCCGCTAAAATTAAGCTGCTCATTTGCGATGTCGATGGCGTGATGTCCGATGGTTTGGTGTATATGGGGAATAATGGTGAAGAGCTCAAAGCCTTTAATGTGCGTGATGGATATGGTATTCGTTGCCTATTAACGTCCGATATTGAAGTCGCCATTATTACTGGCAGAAAAGCCAAGCTCCTCGAAGATAGAGCGCAAACTTTAGGCATTACATATCTTTACCAAGGCCAAAGCGATAAGCTTTTGGCGTATCGTGAACTGTTAGATACACTACAACTAGCAGAAGACGAAGTGGCTTATATTGGCGACGACCTCATCGACTGGCCTGTTATGGCACGAGTCGGGTTATCTGTCGCTGTTGCGGATGCGCATCCGCTGCTCCTACCGAAGGCAAACTACGTAACACGCATCGGTGGTGGTAAGGGCGCAGTACGTGAACTTTGTGACCTGATCCTTCTTTCCCAAGGTAAATTGGAAGAAGCGAAAGGCTTATCGATATAACGAATAGATTGAATTCATGAGCAATGCGAAGAAGTGGTTAATCATTATTTTGTCCTTGGTTGCGTTAGGGCTTATTGGCTGGAATTTAGCAGGCAATGACGCATCTGACTCACAGGAGAAAGTAATCAATGATGGGCAACCTAATTATCAAACTGATGATTCAGTGACTTACGTCTATAACCCAACAGGAAATCTAGCGTATAAACTCGTTTCAGATAAAATTGATAATTATACTGAAGGGAAAATCACGTGGTTTTCGAAACCCGTTTTAACTACTTATAACGAAGCTGGCGTGCCTACATGGACAGTCACAGCCTTCAAAGCAAGGTTAACAAACGACAGGGTGCTTTACCTGTACAGTGATGTCCAAGTCGATAGTTTAACAAAAGAGTCGCAGATACAACGAATTACAACTGAAAGTGCAGTTGTCAATTTGACAACACAAGACGTTTCATCCGACGATAAAGTGACCATTATTGGGCACGGTCTTAATTCTACTGGTTTGAAAATGAAGGGAAATCTTCGTACTAGAACCGCAGAATTAATCGAGGATGTGAAAACTCATTATGTGTTACAACCGGAAGAGCATCAAAATGAATCAAGTAACTAAGAAGCGTTTTATTCAAGGAGCGGTTGCCAGTGCAATTTTGGCTCTTAGCCTCCCAGCGATGGCATTAAAAAGTGACACCCAGCAGCCGATGACGATTAACTCGGTCAAACAATCTCTTGATTTAGAAAAGAACGTCACCACATTTACCGATGACGTTGTGATTAAACAAGGCTCTATTGATATTCGTGCTAACAAAGTGGTTGTAACACGTCCAAGCAGCGACTCGGATAAAATTGTGATCGAAGCTTTCGGTAATCCTGTGACGTTTTACCAGTTGCAAGATGACGGTAAGCCAATCAAAGGCCATGCAAACAAAGCGCGCTATGAAGTGGATAAACAGCTTGTCACTTTAACGGGCGGTGCGTATTTAGAGCAGCTAGACAGCAATATCAAAGGCGACAAAATCACCTATGTTGTACCAACACAGCAAATGGAAGCCTTTAGTGATAAAGGCAAGCGCGTGACTACCGTGATTTTGCCTGCGCAATTGCAAGAAAAAGGCCCAGCAGCAAACAATTCATCAGCAACTACGGGTAAGAGTAAATAATCGTTATGGCGACACTAACCGCAGAGAATCTGGCTAAATCCTATAAAAAACGCAAGGTTGTTGAAGATGTCAGCCTTGAAGTTAAATCAGGCGAAATTGTTGGCCTGTTAGGGCCAAATGGTGCCGGTAAAACCACCACCTTTTATATGGTTGTGGGTATTGTTCAGCGGGATGCGGGCAAAATTTTAATTGATGGTGAAGATATCAGCTTACTGCCACTGCATGAACGTGCACGTCGCGGTATTGGCTACCTACCTCAAGAAGCCTCTATTTTCCGTCGCCTTAGCGTTTATGATAACCTGATGGCGGTACTTGAAATCCGCGAAGATTTAACGTCTCAACAACGTAAAGAACGTGCTGAAGAGTTAATGGAAGAGTTTAGCATCACACATCTTCGCGACAGCATGGGGCAATCCCTTTCAGGTGGTGAACGCCGCCGTGTTGAGATTGCTAGAGCGCTGGCCGCTAATCCAAAATTCATTTTATTAGATGAACCCTTTGCGGGGGTTGACCCAATCTCTGTCTTGGATATTAAAAAAATCATCCAGCATTTACGTGACTATGGCCTTGGCGTGTTGATTACCGACCATAATGTTCGTGAGACGCTAGATGTGTGTGAAAGAGCCTATATTGTGAGCCAAGGCCACCTTATCGCCCATGGCACACCAACGATGATCTTGGAAAATGAACAAGTGAAACGTGTATACTTAGGTGAAGGTTTCCGGTTATAAACCGTGATATCGAGTTTCGTTGTTAGGGAGAAAAAAACACTTTCATGAAGCAAAGTTTGCAGCTCAGAGTCAGTCAACAACTTGCAATGACCCCTCAATTGCAGCAGGCAATCCGTCTGTTGCAACTTTCTACACTTGAGCTTCAACAAGAAATTCAACTTGCGTTGGAAACCAACCCGCTTCTTGAACAAGAAGAACTCGGTTCTGAAAGTGACTCAATTGATTCTCTCGATACCACTGACAGCAGCGAACTCGATACAAAAGATGCTTTAGAAAACAATGATATGCCTGAGGAACTTCCTCTTGATGCCGATTGGGATGAAATCTACACGGCAGGAACACCATCAGGCACCAGCAATGATTACAGCTTCGATGAGCTGCCTGTTTACCAAGGTGAAACCACACAAACGCTGCAAGATTATCTAACGTGGCAATCCGATCTCACCCCGTTTACAGATACAGACCGTGCGATTGCCACCGCAATTATTGATTCTATAGATGATTCCGGCTATCTCACTACATCAATCTCTGATATACATGAAGGGATTGATAACCCTGAAATTACCCTAGAAGAAGTCATTGCAGTGCTAAAGCGTATTCAGCACTTTGACCCGCTTGGTGTTGCTGCACAAGATTTAAAAGAATGTTTATTGATTCAGCTTTCGCTCTACCCAAAAGAAACGGGTGGGTTACAAGAAGCTAAGATAATCATCAGCAACCACATTGATTTGCTTGCTAATCGTGATTTTAGGCAGCTCGGCAAATTAACGCGCTTAAAGGAAGATGCACTGAAAACGGCTATCGATTTGATTTTAACCTTAAATCCAAAGCCAGGGCAGTCTATCAATACAGGCGAATCGGAATATGTTATTCCAGATGTTTTAGTGAAAAAGATAGCTGGACACTGGCAAGTTGAGCTAAATACAGATAGCATTCCTAAACTAAGTATTAACAATCATTATGCTTCGATGGCAAATAGTTCAGCTAGCGATGATGATACACAATACATTCGTAGCCACCTGCAAGATGCAAAATGGTTGATTAAAAGCTTAGAAAGCCGCCATGAAACGCTGTTAAAAGTGGCAACCTGTATCGTTGAACAGCAACAAGAATTCTTTGAGTTAGGTGAGGAGTACATGAAACCGATGATATTGGCAGATATTGCCTATCAAGTGGACATGCATGAATCCACCATCTCTCGAGTGACAACTCAAAAGTTTCTCCACAGCCCACGAGGCATTTTTGAGTTGAAGTATTTTTTCTCAAGCCATGTAAGCACGGACACAGGCGGCGAAGCCTCATCCACTGCAATTCGGGCCTTGGTGAAAAAACTGGTTGCTGCTGAAAACCCAGCAAAACCATTGAGTGACAGTAAATTGACGAGTATGCTGGAAGAACAAGGTATTCAAGTGGCTCGTCGTACTGTTGCTAAGTATCGTGAATCGTTATCTATTCCGCCCTCAAACCAGCGTAAACAACTGGTTTAATTGATAAAATAAGGAAGGTTGTATGGAATTTCAGATTACTGGACACAATATTGAAGTTACTCCAGCACTGCGTGAAACTGTTGAGAAAAAGCTCAGTAAATTAGGGCAATTGTTCGACCGTATTAACAGTATCCAAGTCGTCCTGAAAGTTGAAAAAGTTCAGCAAATTGCTGAAGCAACCGTGCAAGTTAATGGAGCGGAGCTCCATGCATCAGCGGAAGAAAATGACATGTATGCCGCTATCGATTTACTGGTAGACAAACTGTCACGCCAATTAACCAAACATAAAGAAAAACTGAGACAACATTAATACATTGATGCGGCTTACTCGTTAAGCCAATGAATGTTTCAAACCAGATGGTGGCATACACCATCTGGTTTTGTAGTCCTAAGTGAACAATAAAATGAATAGTGATATAGAAATCCAGTTAAACGACGTTTTATCATCAGCCTGTACACGTAATAATATTGTGTGCACCAGTAAAAAAAGAGCCCTAGAAATTATTAGTGAGCTGGCTGCCGTTGAATTGGAATTACCTGAAAATACGGTATTTGAAGCGTTATTAACCAGAGAAAAAGTCGGTACTACAGGCATTGGCGGTGGAATTGCAATTCCTCATGGCAAGCTCGATGAAAGCGAAAGTTCTCGCGCAGTCGGCGTGTTTTTGCATTTAGAAGAACCTATTGCCTTTGATGCGATTGATAATCAGCCTGTTGACCTGCTTTTTGCATTACTCGTGCCATCAGACCAATGTAAAACGCACTTACACACGTTGTCGCTTATCGCCAAAAAACTGGCTGATAAAACATTCTGTAAGCGTCTACGCTGCGCGCAAAGCGATGATGAGCTCTATCGTATTATTACAGAGTAAGTGATAATTTATGTGTCTTGCTATAGCCTAATGATATTGTTATGGTTTCTATCGTTAGAAATAACAAAACACAGTTTATTAAGACATACATCATTAGGAAACGAAAGGGAGTAAGCTCATGGTGCTGATGATTGTCAGCGGCCGTTCCGGTTCGGGGAAATCCGTTGCCTTACGTGCGCTGGAAGATATGGGTTTCTATTGCGTGGATAACCTGCCGGTTGTGTTATTACCGGAGTTAGCAAATTCACTCGCTGATCGTAATATCTCAGCAGCGGTGAGCATTGACGTGCGTAATATGCCCGACAATCCAGAAGTGTTTGAAGAAGCAATTGATAAACTACCTGCAAGCTTCTCTCCGCAGCTCTTATTTCTGGATGCCGATCGCAACACTCTGATCCGCCGCTACAGTGATACTCGTAGGTTACACCCGCTTTCAAGTAAGAACCTTTCTCTTGAAAGTGCCATTGATGAAGAAAATGAGCTTCTTGAGCCACTACGCTCACGGGCAGACTTAGTCATCGATACCTCTGAAATGTCTGTTCATGAGCTAGCAGAAATGCTCAGAACCCGTTTAATGGGTAAACGCGAACGTGAACTGACTATGGTGTTTGAGTCCTTCGGCTTCAAACACGGTATTCCTATTGATGCAGACTATGTTTTTGATGTGCGCTTTTTACCCAATCCACACTGGGACCCAAAACTGCGCCCAATGACAGGCCTTGATCGCCCTGTCGCTGCATTCTTGGATAGGCATACTGAAGTTCATAACTTTATCTACCAAACCCGTAGCTATTTAGAGTTATGGCTGCCGATGTTAGAAACCAACAACCGTAGCTACTTAACTGTCGCAATTGGCTGTACTGGGGGTAAACACCGTTCTGTCTATGTTGCCGAACAACTTGCTGACTATTTCCGTTCCCGTGGCAAAAACGTGCAATCGCGCCACCGGACGCTCGAAAAACGCAAGTAGCTGAAATGACGGTAAAAGCCACAATAACACTGAAAAATCGCCTTGGTATGCATGCCAGACCGGCCATGTTACTTTATGATTTAGTTCAACAATTTAACTCTAAGGTTATTTTGCGCAATAATAGCCAAATTGAGGCTGAGGCTGATAGCGTTATTGCAATGTTGATGTTAGACTCGGAACAAGGCAGTAAAATTGATATTGAGGTTAGTGGCACAGATGAAAATCAGGCATTAGCCGCCATTGTTAACCTGTTCGAGAGTGGGTTTGATGAGCTTGATGAGCTCAAAAAAGAATAACCTACTTCAGCCTAACAATAAAAATATCAATATGCGTATTTTTACAAAGGCAGGCTTGGAGATCGTGATCCTGATCTCTTCCCTTTAAAGCGCATAGCGCCTAATATTTTAATCAAATTTTATTTATAGCGACACCCCCTACCTTCTGGGTGGGGGGTGTTTGCTTTGTACGTCTCTATTGGAGTGTGGTATGACAAAGCCAACAATTATTATCAATGATTTAGATGCTGAACGCTTAGATGCACTGATGGAACAGCCGGCTTACGCAGGTACCCCCGTTGCCGAAGCGCTCAATGATGAACTTGACCGTGCAGACATTCTTAGCCCACAAGAAATCCCTGCTGATGTGGTCACAATGAACAGTACCGTCCGCTTTTTAGACCTCATTAGCAACGAAGAGCGCACGCGTACACTCGTTTACCCTGCTTCGCTAAAAGATAGCGCAGAACAGTTATCTGTTATGGCGCCTATCGGTGCAGCGCTATTAGGCATGCACACGGGTGACGAAATTAGTTGGGAACTGCCAAACGGTGTACAAACACGTGTTCGTGTTCTTGAAATCGTCTATCAGCCAGAAGCGGCTGGCGAATTTCACCGTTAATTTCGACTTGCTGAATTAAGGATGGCTTAGCGAAAAAAGTTTTCTTGAGAAACTCAGGCAAGTCTTCTGGCATATTCAGGCACTCATTGAGTGCCTTTTTTGTACCTAGTTATCTTGATAGAATGAAGCTACGGTTTTTTCGTTATACGCAATAGCCTTTTGTGTTGCCACTGACGAAAAAATTTATCCAATAAAAAGAGCCTAATCGCCTTTATCGCTAATAACCCACCCCAAATAGACATCACCCAAATTGGCCAATGACGTTCTGGGGTATAAACAAAGTTAACGATATACAATACAGAGCACACCGCAATCGCAATGATGATGTTTTTGAGTAGCTTAGCCTCATCATTAACCCGCTTTTTCGCCTCTTCTATGCGGCTATCCAGCTCACTACTTTCGAGTAAAGGCTCAGAAGTTAGCTCTGATGCACTCACATTAAAAACGGATGCGAGCGCACTCAGTGTTTCTAAACTTGGCACTTCATTATTTTCAATGCGTTGAATCGTTCTTGTACTTAGGGATGACAATTGAGCAAGTTGTTCTTGCGACCAAGCCCTTGCCAATCTGAGCTGCTTAACTTTGTTTTCCATCATAACCTACCTTAGACCTCGCAATCTTCGTGTATGGCTATACTGTCAACTCAATAGAATTTTGACCACGACGCCTTAGCGACAGAGGGACGACAATAATATGACAGTTTATAAATCAATAAATTAGATAATATTATCATCAAGTAAAAACGCCTAATAAAATATATTAGGCGCTTAAAGTTGTTCGTTTGACAGGTAAAGCGTTACTCCCCCGCAATACTCATTTCAGGGATCAACACAGACCCACACTGAATATTACTACGAGTTTCAATATCATCAGCAATAGTGACCATATTGGCCCACATATCTTTTAGATTGCCTGCGATAGTAATTTCGCTAACAGGGTATTGGATTTCGCCATTTTCAACCCAAAAGCCTGATGCGCCACGAGAGTAATCCCCCGTAATACCGCTTACACCTTGGCCCATTAACTCAGTAACCACTAAGCCAGTTCCCATTTGTTTGAGCAATGCATCAAAAGAAAGCCCTTGCCCAGCGATACGCCAGTTATGAATTCCCCCCGCGTGGCCTGTGCTCTGTAAGCCCAGCTTGCGAGCAGAATAGCTGGTCATTAGCCACGTTTGCAGAACGCCATCTTCTACGATATTACGCTCAGTTGTCCGTACACCTTCACTATCGAAAGGAGAAGAGGCTAAACCGCCGATTAAATGCGGCTGCTCATTAATGGTTAACCAGCTTGGTAAAATTTGTTTGCCGAGGCTGTCTAATAAAAATGACGATTTACGGTAAATGCTGCTGCCGCTGATCGCCCCAACAAGGTGGCCAAACAGCCCTGTCGCCACCTCTGAGGCAAAAATCACAGGGGCTTTCATGGTTGGCAGTTTTCTTGGGGATAAACGCGCTAGCGTACGGCGTGCACATTCTTGACCAACCCACTCAGGGGATTTCAATGCATCCACACTGCGACCAATGGTGTAAGCGTAGTCACGCTCCATATCGCCATTGTGTTCCGCAATCACGCAGCTCGACATAGAATAACGGCTTGAGCAATAGCTTTGCAGCATGCCATGGGAGTTACCAAACACACGCACGCCGTAGTGGCCATTAAAGCTACCGCCTTCGGTGTTTACAATACGCGAGTCCGCATTTAACGCTGACATTTCAGCAATAGACGCTAAGCGAATGGCTTCTTCAGGGGACAGCGCTGTGGCTTGGAATAATTTAAGATCAGGCGCTTCAAACGCCAGTAATGATTTTTCCGCAGGGCCCGCACACGGGTCTTCAGAGGTATAATTCGCAATATCGATAGCAGCTTGAACAGTGCGCTCAATGGCTTCTGGGCTTAAATCTGTTGAAGATGCGCTACCTTTACGCTGTTGGTGGTAAACAGTGATACCTAACGCGCCATCACTGTTAAATTCCACATTTTCAACTTCACCTTGACGGGTGCTGACGCTGATCCCCGTGCTTTTATTCACCGCCACTTCCGCGGCATCACAACGTGATTTGGCAAATTCTAATGCGTGCGCAACTGCATCTTCGAGTTTTTTACGTTGTTCTGTGACTTGTTCGGTTACACTCATGCATTCAATCCAATAATGTGGGGAAAATGTTTTTCTGCCCTAACATGCAAATGCTAGGTAGTCATAAAGGGGTTTTCCCAGTTACAATAGATAATAGTCAAATGTTAACACTCACAACGCAGTAAATCATATTAATTACGCGTAATTTCACTACTGTGTTTGGAAAAAGGAAAATCGATATGGCCAAACAGCCTGATGACTGGCTGGATGACATCCCAGCGCCGCAAGACGAAGAAGACGAGGAGATCATTTGGGTCAGCAAAAGCGAAATTAAACGCGATGCTGAGATCCTCAAAAAACTGGGGGCTGAACTCGTTGATTTAAGTAAAAGCGAGCTTGAACGTATTCCATTGGATACTCAACTACTTGAGGCCATTGAGCTTGCTCAGAAAATCAAACGTGAAGGTCGCCGTCGACAATTACAGCTTATCGGTAAATTATTGCGTTCACGTGAAGTGGAACCGATTACCGAAGCCCTTGATAAACTGAAAAACCGCCATAACCAGCAAATCGTCATTCTGCATAAATTGGAAGATTTACGCACCCGTTTACTGGAAGGGGGTGATGATGTGATTGAAGAAGTGGTTACGTTGTTCCCAACAACAGACAGACAACAGCTGCGCGCCCTTGTGCGTAATGCGAAAAAAGAACGTGAAGGCAACAAGCCGCCAAAAGCGTATCGTCAAATATTCCAATATTTGAAAGACCAGTCTGAAATCGCTTAATCGTTTTCCCCTACGCCTATTTTGGGGCGCTAGGGGAAAATCCTAAAAAGCATCCCTTCCATTGATACCCCGTGTAAAGCGGCGTACTATTCGCCTGTTAGTCATACTCTGACCCGTATTATCGCGGCTGCTGAACCCCGATAAATTATGAGGAAGATATGGATAATACTCGAAATAGAGCATGGCGCAGAGCCCAAGCTCGTACCAATAAATCACGTGATCAATTGAACGCTCGCCTTGTCGACTGTTATGCGCCAGAAAAAAACTGGAAGCAAATGTATGGGCGCAGTGAAAAAATGATCCGCGCTGCCCAACTTGGCATGGCCTACCCACAAGTAAGCAGTGCCAAATTGGTACGCAATAGCCTTGATGAGATACAAAACGATCAGTGAATATTTTATTCATTTGCAGTAAAAATCAATGGCGTAGCCCAACCGCTGAACAGATCTGGCGCAATCATGCAAGCTGGGTCACCCGTTCAGCGGGAACAAGCCGCCACGCGAAACGCCCCATCAATGCCGATTTAATCCGTTGGGCGGATGTGATTTTTGTGATGGAACAAAAACATAAAAACCGCCTTAAAGCCGATTTTTCACGGCTACTAGAGCACAAACCCCTTCATGTTTTGGACATTCCTGATGATTATCAGTATATGGACCCAGAACTGATCGCCCTATTGGAAGATAGTGTTCCTGGTTATCTTTCTCTTTGAGAAAAATTCAAACATGACGCTAAAACGCTAAGTGGTTTAATCTATATTTCATCCCTTTAGAAATAATAAAAGCAAAAGGATAGTAACAAAAATGAAAAAATGGTTATCCTCAATCTTTGGACAGAAACAATCTGGTTACCCAGTTGTATGGGATGCAAGTAAAATATCGATTTACCAACAGTTAAACTCATGGCAAGAAGAACTGACTCCATTGCCCGAATCACTCTCAGAGCTCCCAGATTCAACAGACAGTGATGATACTGAAATTCGTTGGGCGAATGGCGCAGAAGATGGAGTATTAGGACATCATGGTTCAGGGCAAAGTGAAACGGATATTGACACGCTATACTTGCTTTTGAAACCTGCGGTTGAAAAAGGGGATAAAACCTCTGTTCTCCAGTTTTATCAGTATGCGGCACAAAATACGCCTATTTCATATATTGATGATTTTCTTGAACTGATTGTTAAACAACAAGATATCTCAGCCATAAAATTAGCCGAGTTTACTGATTGGTTGCTGTGCCATAGCCCTGACCGAAATATCGTAAAACTCGCAATGGCATTAACGATTTTCTTCCCAAGCCTCGAACGGTTAAATACCTTGTACTGCCTCGCCGCCCACGATGAGTTGACGCTTTATGCCATTTTCCCTGTACATGCCATGATTGAATCACCAGATGAATATGAAGCTATGTGGCTAAAAATGGCGAAACGAGTTGAAGGTTGGGGGCGTGTGCAGCTCATAGAGCGGATGCCAACCCCCTTAAACGAAGAAACCCGTCAGTGGATGCTTTTAACAGGCTATAAAAATGACGTAATGCCAGAGTACACCGCTTGGAACTGTGCAACCCATGCTCACCTTAGTGATGCACTTGAAATGCGAGTAGATAGCACATTATTAGCCGCAGCAACCGATATTCTTCAAGCACTGCTAAATGGAGGTCCTGCACGTGATATTCATGACTACGAGGATGCATCTCGTTGCTGCTTTAACTATTTGAAGCAAGTATCGCAGCACGACTATTTATTAGCTTATTACTTTACTGTGCAGCATATACATGAGTTTTTCAGCGAAAACCAAGAACACTATGATAATAGTAATGAGATTATTGCATTGTCTAAATCTATTCTCGATAGTCCCGATTGGAAAAACCTCATCAAACAAGGCCTAGATAGCTCAGATTGTGCCGTTTTTCGCGAAGCTATTTATGTTGCGAAATCACGAGGGCAAGAGGTGTTTTCATTTCTCTATGAAAAACAATTAGCCAATGTAGAAAGTGATTTATGGTTTGAGTTGATGAAGACCGAGGATAACGAGCAAGCCGAGCGAGTCATTAAACTTGCTGAACAGCAATTAGATTTAAATAAAATATCATCTGGTCCAGAAGATATTCTTGGTATTGGTCCTAAGTATCAACAACATGGCAAACTGGATTTTCTACTCCAAGAATTACACCGATTCCCCGGACAAGGCTTACCACTCATTCAATGTGCATTGCAAAGCCCTGTTGTACGTAACCGTAATATGGCACTAAAAGCACTATTTAGCTGGGAACGAAAGACTTGGCCTATTGATTTAGAAGCATTTTTAACTTGTTGCCACGATAATGAGCCGAATAAGGAAACTAAACAATTATTCGATTCATTATTAAAAGGCCAACCATTCGATAATAATTAATGAGATAATTGGGCAGGCGTCCCCAACCTGCCCTCACATCCTTAACCAAACTGCTGTTTAATTACCTCAAGCAAGGTGGGAAACGCCGTATAGCCTTCTCTGTCGAGGAAATGCCCTGCATTCTCTTCTAAAATAACCTGCGTATTTAACGCTTCTGCCAGCGCTTTTGATGACGATGGTGAGACAATCTCATCATTGGTGGATATGATTGAAATACGCTTATCGGCGATGTCAATTAATGCAGTATGGTCGAGTGGACTTAAGGTATGACTACGCAGCTCAGGTAGCGTCTGTTGCTCTTCATCAAAACCAGACACTAAAATATACCCCTTAACAGCTTGCTGCTTATTTTGTAAAAAACGCAATGCGGTAACGCAGCCAAGACTATGACCAATCAGAACGGACTCTTCATCAATATCAAAAGGAAGCTGTTGCAAGCGCTGCTGCCATTTTTCTGGATCTGGGGATAAAGCATCTGGCATTTCTGGCACGTCCACTTGCGCACCAAGGGCTTCAAGCTGGCTTTTTAGCCACGGAAACCAGTTTTTTTCGGGAGAAGCTGTATAGCCATGGATAATAACGAATTTTTGATTTTTTAGTGGCTGTAACGCCGAAGTGAGGTGGCTCATCCTAGAATTCCTATCAACTCAGTTGTCTTGCTTAGACTGTACCATGAGTGATAGGGTGATCAGTTAGAGCTTTTTGTTATATCTAACGCAAAAACAAATTCTTCTTCCCACATGTCTTGTGCATCATTCATCACATCAATAACATTGGCAAATTCGATGCGTTGTTCTGCACTCATATGGCTAAAAATAATGGTTACGGGAAGCTCAATGCCTGCGGAAACCATGTCCCACAAAGCATCGAGATTATGGCCAAACCAATCTGGAAGCGAAAATTGCTGAGCAAATTGCTGATAAAAATCATTCAATGTGTTTATCTGGCGAAAATCAAAGATCACCTGTTTGCTCATCGCTACGTTTCCTTTAATTGACTTGTTTAAAGCTCTTATAATGGTCGTGAGTTACAAAAATCATCCCATCTGAAGAGTATAGCAAACGATCGGCCCCACGGTGCCCACAACGGTAGTTGATATCCGCTTCAAACCATTGGCGATTATCTGCGATAGGCAACGATTTTTCACGATTCGAAAAACGATCGCCCCCAATAGCCCGCTTTGGTAACACATCGCAAAGGTTGCCTTTTTTGGCATCCCAACCGGCTTGCCTCGCCTCTTTTTTCGTTATGTAAAATGCAGGAAGTTTTTGGTATTTCTGCATATAACTAACGACATTCTGTTGCTCAGTCAGTTGGTCAATGGTTTTTGACTGGGCATTTTCTTGAGTGATTGTTTGTTCAGAAGCCGCAGGTTTGTCTGCCTGTGGTTTATCTTGAACATCGCCACCGCGAAAATACAGGCTCAGCACAATCAAAATAGCCATCAATACTAGTGATATGACTCTTTTATTCATTTAGTACCTTCATTATGACAATAACGGCAACCCATGC
Source organism: Providencia sp. UF-224 (assembly GCF_058245955.1). NCBI lineage: Bacteria > Pseudomonadati > Pseudomonadota > Gammaproteobacteria > Enterobacterales > Morganellaceae > Providencia > Providencia sp. UF-224. Next base: position 165,793 of record NZ_JBSICC010000006.1, read on the forward strand.
TTTCGCAAAGGCTGCCGTTTAACTCGCTATTGCGTGGAAGATCGCAAAATTATGCAGTACCGCCTACCGTCATTTTGTCCAATTTCAACGTTGGCTGACCAACGCCTACAGGCACGCTTTGGCCTTCTTTACCACATACACCCACGCCTTTGTCTAATGCAAGGTCATTACCCACCATGGAAATTTGCTGCATCGCCTCAACACCAGAGCCAATCAGTGTTGCCCCTTTCACTGGCGATGTGATTTTCCCATTTTCAATCAAGTAGGCTTCAGAGGTTGAAAATACAAATTTACCCGAGGTGATATCAACCTGACCACCACCAAAGTTTGGTGCGTAAATGCCTTTATCGACGCTAGCAATGATTTCTTCTGGTGTTGAAGAGCCTGCAAGCATGTAAGTGTTCGTCATACGCGGCATTGGCAGGTGCGCATAAGATTCACGACGTGCATTACCTGTCGGGGAAACTCCCATCAGGCGTGCATTCAGTTTATCTTGAATATAATTACGCAAAATACCATTTTCTATTAGAACGTTATATTGCCCCGGTACCCCTTCATCATCGACAGCAAGGGAGCCACGACGACCTGCGATCGTCCCATCATCCACCACGGTACACAGTGGTGAAGCTACCTGCTCGCCCATTTGCCCAGAGAATACAGATGTACCACGGCGGTTGAAATCACCTTCAAGGCCATGACCAACGGCTTCGTGCAACAATACGCCCGGCCAACCCGCGCCTAATACCACCGGCATCATACCCGCAGGGGCAGCAATGGCAGATAAATTCACCAGCGCCATACGTACAGCTTCGCGGGCATACTGCTCAGCCACGATTTGACCTTGGTGAATTTCTAAGAAATATTCATAACCATAACGACCACCGCCGCCACTGGCACCGCGTTCACGTTTGCCGTCATGTTCAACTAATACACTCACAGAAAGGCGTACTAATGGGCGAATATCTGCTGCTAATGTGCCGTCGGTTGCAGCAACTAGCACTTGCTCGTAAACCCCCGTTAAACTTGCGTTCACTTCGATAACACGCGGGTCTTCGGCGCGCGCGACTTGGTCGACACGGTGCAATAAATCAATTTTCTGTTCGCGAGATAAGCTCTGTAACGGGTCGGCTACAGAATACAATTTTTTGTACTCAACATTGCTTAAGACACGTGATTTACCAGAGCCTTGTTCGTTCACAATGCTTCGTGCTGCGGTCGCGCTTTGCACTAGCGCTTGCAGTGAAATTTGGTCTGCATAAGCAAACCCTGTTTTTTCACCACATACCGCTCTTACACCAACACCTTGGTCAATATTGTAAGAGCCATCTTTGATTATTCTATCTTCAAGCACCCAAGATTCATGGAAACTTGATTGGAAAAACAGATCCGCGTAATCCAGATGGCGCTCAGATAATAACCCTAAAATGTCATACAGATTTTCTTGCCCAAGGCGGTTGGCGGCCAGCAAATGTTCGCTGACAGAAGCTAAACTCATATTCGTTACTCTTTGGTTGCGTCTTTTTTAATCAGAGAGGTCAGTTGCGGTCTGAAGCGGTTATGTTTTACCACTCGAATTTGCTCACGCATGACACTCAAGCTGTCTGTTTTGATATTCAATACTGTCGATGCCACTGCATCCACATTCTTTTTCATCACTTTACCCCAGCCATCAACAGCAAGGCTATGGCCCCACGTGCGGCGGGTTCCATGCACACCCACTTGAGCAGGTGCCAAAATATAGCATTGGTTTTCAATCGCACGGGCACGCAGTAATGGCTCCCAGTGCGCCTGACCAGTGTAGCGGGTAAATGCGGCTGGAACAGAGATAATTTCTGCGCCTTGTTCTCTCAGTGCTTGGAATAAGCCAGGAAAACGCAAATCATAGCAAATCGTCATCCCTAAGCGACCAACTGGGGTATCCACCACAGTGATATGTTCACCACGTTGATAAATGACTGATTCGTTATAATTTCCTTGCTCGTCTTCAATATTCACATCAAACATATGAATTTTATCATAGCGAGCTTTGATATTACCTTCGGAATCAAATAATAAGCTGCTGCTTGTAATACGTTCAGGATCTTCACGGCTGATCATCGGCATCGACCCAACGAGGATCCACACATTATACCGTTTCGCCATAGCGCTAATAGCGTCTTGCAGAGGGCCTTTCCCTTGGGTCTCAGCTTGTTTACGGTAAGTCGCCGCATCGGCAAAGAGCAATGCATTTTCAGGTGTCAAAACTAACTGAACAGTCTCTGGCAACTGTTTGATTTGCTGCTCTATTTGCGCCAAATTGTGCTTAGTATTATTTCCGCTACATAACTGCAAAAGTGCAACGTTACCATTTTTCATTACTCTTGAGTCTCCTTTAGTTGACGTAATACTTCATCAATTTTTGGCTCGTCCAAGCTACCTGTTACGCGATAACGAATCACAGAAACTTTACTCCATAATGGACCGAGCACTTTTGTTGCCGCGAATACCGCAGCACCAGCAAATGGGTTGACGACAAACGCGGTTGCTACTCCTACTGTAGCAGAAATTTCAGGTGTAATGACCGCTTCTAAGTTAATTTGACGTTTAACAAGGTCAACCTCACCATTTAAAGCAATATCCGCAACTAAGCCGTCCACAACCGTGTTTTTAGATGTCATCACACCGTTATGCAAAGTCGCATCACCTTTAATTGAGTCAAAATCGAAATCGTTGTTAAATGTATCGCGAAAATCGAACTGTAGCTTACGCAACAAGGCATCGAAACTGACTAAGCGCAGGATCTGCCCTGCACGCCCACCGCCCATTTTTGCGATGGCCCCTTTACCCAGTTTCGCCGATAGCTTGCCGTTTAATGAAGCAATGTCTGGTGACCAAGGTAGATTGGCCCAGTCTAAATTAAATTCTATCGTATACGGGGACTCAATAATGGGCACCAACATACCGAAATAAGCCGCGCTTTCATCGAAAGCTTCCCCCGTTAAGGAACCCGCCACTTCAGTTTTATTGCCGTTACCACTGTGCCAGATAGCATCCAACTTTAGCTGCATGGCACTATTGTTTAACGTGCCGTCGATCAGTTGCAGTGAGTCGCCTTTCGGAATGATATTAGCGCTAATCTCACCCAGTTTTTGTCCTGCAATCCAACACTCTTTACAGGTTATATTTAATTGCGGCCATTGGCTGAAGTCAACGCGCTCAGAGCCTGTTGTACTGTCCGCCGTTGAACTTGGGTTGTAATACAAGTAATCAACCGCCACTTTCCAAGGCTGTTTTGCATAGATTTGTAGCGAGCCTTTTAGGTTTTCGCTATCCACACTAACCACTTGCTCATCACGTTGTAAATCATAGGAAAAGTTTAAATCTTTCCAGTACTGCCCGCCCAAATAAATGGAGGCGAGTTTAACCTCAAGCACTTCAGGAAGGCGAATATTGGCTCCACCTTGGCGGCTATTTGATGAAACGAGCAACCCTGCGAGTTTGTCCCAATCCATGGCCTTAACGGGAGGAAGTGAAACAACCATCGCGGCATTTTTCGGTAATTCTGGAACTTGATTTTGCCATGGGGCAACATGCGCTTTAAGTAACCTTAATGGTTTATCGCTTAAGTTCCATTGGGTATTAAAGCCAAGGCGCTTGCCAATATCACCACCGATAGTCAGTTGCTCAGTATCGCCTTTCGCTTGAACGTTAATTTGCCCCAACTCTGCTAACAATTCACTGTTTAGGGCTGGTAACTGGCTTTTTAGCTGCTTAAGGCCTGCGGTAACATCAATTTGTAAGCCCACTTTTGCTTTCGCTGAGTCAGGTAAGTTAATCGAGACATGGCCTTTCCAATCACTGGTACCCGATACTTTCTGTTTGATTTCATCGGGGAGCATCGCCAGTTTATTCAGCGCCCAATTTCCTGCGATATTCACATCAACCTGATAATCTTTCGAACCAGTCAGCGTCGTAAAATCAACCGAGATAGGTTGCCCAAACCACTGCCCCTGCAACTTATCACCGACCAAGTCGCCATTATTAAAGCTAAAGCTGCCCGTTAAAGACGAGATAGTGCTATCAATTGGCTGAATAAATAAATCATTTTTATTAAGGTTAACCTTCCCTTTTGCGACAACATCTTTCCCCGCACTTAACGGAATAGATAAACCAAGCTGCCCATTCACGGTGCCGCCAATTTGTAGCTCTTCCAAGGTGTCACCGATGGAATGCTTCATCGGTGTGTGTACAAAATATTGCTGAATTTGCTTTCCTGTGCCACTAATATCCGCATCGATATACAGCATCTCCTCGGTGTAATCACGGATAATCGCATCAAGGTTGGTTGCCGTGGCATCAGCCAGTTTGACCATTGGTGCATGCATGTACAGGCCTGCCCGCCGAAAATCTAAATCCATGTCCAAGTTGAGTAACGCCGGCCATTCGCTGTCATATTCGAAAGTGGCATCTTGCAGTGGCACATACACTTGGAATTGGCCATCATTATGGTCATACGGGAAATTGGCAGGGTCGCCTTTATACACCAATGTAGCGTTGTCAACTTTCCCTGCAATAATCGCTTTTGTCAGGTAGTCAGCAACATCTTGGCCCATTAATTTTTGCGGAAAATAACGCCATGCATCCCCAGCATTATCCAGTCGAATACCTGCCAAAATGGCTAAATCGGCATAGTTGCCTTTTTTGGCTTTGGCATAGCGAAATTCACCGTTCGCCCATAGAGATGTGGCTTGCACATCTAAGGCAGGGCTCCAAAGTTTAAATTCACTGTCGTTATCCGCCCAATACAGCTGCCCTTTTGCAGTGGAAATATTAAACGGCGCTTTAAATTCATCACGATAGTCAACTTTGCTGTCTTGCAGGTTGAAAGAGATACCACCACTTTGCATTCCCCCAATTAATACACCAGAGAAATGATCCACAGAAGGGAGCTCCTTCCATTTTTGCCAACTGACATCTTGCCAATCGACGCTAACTTGGAGAGATTCAGGCTTATTTTGTGTCGCATCTAGGGCAAATTCACTCACCACACCCGTGGGCTTGCGATGCTGCCAATCTTGCACCATATCTGGCGTAAGAAATGAAAATGTCGGCAAGACTTCACTTAAGCGCTCAAGCTCGATATTTTTTGCTCGAACACGCCAATGGTCGTTATCTTGGTATTTTTTCGATGCAGGCAGATACAGCACCGATACACTACCTTGCGGCCAAATAAATTCATTGGTTTTTAATGTATCAAGTTCAGGAATATTAAATAGCCAGCCATTTCCCTGCCTTTTCATGCGTAGCAGTAAATCATTAACTTGCAGATTTTGGGTTAGCTCGCCCTCCCCCCAGTTAGCTTCCCCTTGGCGCAACTGGATCAACCCACTTTCAATACGATTGTCTTTTAAACTGATCCATGAGGACAAACTAAAGTTAGCATCACGCAATGAGGTGTTGTCACGTAGCCAGCGGCTTAGCCAAGGCTGCATATCAATATTGTCCGCTTGAAGGTAAAAAATACCATCACTCAGCACACCATTTTTATCTGACACATCCAGTTTAACTTGCAGATAGCCATGCTGTTTATTGATGGTTTCAAGGCTAACAAACCCTTGCGCACGGTGACGTTCATTTTCATTTAGCCAAGAAAGTTCTGGCAGAATTAACGTGGTTTTTTGCTCTGAGGGGGTTAGGAAAGTCAGTTGACTATCTTTTAACGTAAAATGGTCAAATTGACGTAAAAACAAATCTTCAACGCCATCTAATGACTCACCTTCGCCAGAGCCTTCAAACGAAAAAGGGACTTTGTAATCAACATTCAGCTGGTAGAAAGTCAGGTCGCGAAAGCGCCAGCGTAGGGAAAACAATGAGTTCCAGATATCGAGTTCAAGATGAATTTGCTTAGCGCTAACATCCGTTGTGTCACTTTGCAACGTGACATCGGATAGCGTAAGAACGGGGCCAAAATAGCGCCATGCCCCTTCCATCTCGCCTATCTGAACCGAAACATCTGCCTTTTTTTCGATATAAGCAATAAGATCGGGGCGATAGCTATCAATATTCGGTAGAAGGAAACGCAGCCCTGTCAGCACCAGCGCGCACAGCAATAAAATAACCGCAGTGGTCACCAGTACTACACGTGGCAGTCGTTTCACTCACTTCTCCTTTAAGCAAACAGCTACATCATCACAACATCAAAGCGTTCTTGGCTGTATAACGGCTCAGTCTGGACTTTCACTTGCTTCCCAACGAAGATTTCCACTTCCGCCAGTGCATGTGATTCATCCCCTTTAAGCACATCTACCACGGCTTGGGATGCGTACACCAAGAAGCGATCAGCGTCGATCGTGCGGTGAACTCTCACGATTTCACGTAAAATTTCATAACATACCGTTTCCACTGATTTCACCGTACCACGGCCTTGGCAAGTTGGGCAGTCATCACACAGTACGTGTTCAAGGCTTTCCCTTGTCCGCTTACGGGTCATTTCCACTAAGCCAAGCTGTGAAAAACCATTAATCGTGGTTTTGACTTTATCTTTGCTAAGTGCTTGTTCCAATGAGGCTAATACACGGCGACGGTGCTCAGCATCAGTCATATCAATAAAGTCGATGATGATGATCCCGCCTAAATTGCGCAAACGTAGCTGGCGTGCAATCGCTTGAGTTGCTTCAATATTGGTATTGAAAATAGTTTCTTCTAGATTACGATGGCCAACAAACGCCCCCGTATTGATGTCGATGGTGGTCATGGCTTCAGTTTGGTCGATAATCAGGTAGCCACCTGATTTTAATTCAACTTTTCTGTCCATCGCCCGTTGAATTTCATTTTCAACATCAAATAAATCGAAAATTGGCTGGTTGCCTTGGTATAACTCCAGTTTTGCCGTCATTTCCGGCACATACTCTTCGATAAATTCTTGTAATTGAGTATAGGTCAAACGGGAGTCAACGCGAATTCTGTCGAGATGAGCGCCTGCAAAATCACGGATAATGCGAAAAGCGAGCGCTAATTCACCATAAATTTTAGTGCGAGTCACATTACGTTTTTTCCGTTCAATGACTTTCGCCCAAAGACGTTTTAAGAAAGCAGCATCTTGCTTAACGTCATCTTCACCCACACCTTCCGCTGCGGTACGAATAATAAAGCCACCGTTTTCGTCACAATATTGGGCAACACACTGTTTTAAGCGTTCACGTTCTTCTTCACTTTCAATACGTTGAGAAACTCCGACATGGGAAGCCCCCGGCATGAAAACTAAATAACGTGAAGGTAGCGTAATGTCTGTCGTCAAACGAGCACCTTTGGTACCCAGCGGGTCTTTCACCACTTGCACAATCAGGTCTTGACCCTGTTTAACCAGCTCAGCAATGTCCCTAACGTGGAAATTTTTTTGCTCATCACCCGCAATGCATTCGGTGTGCGGCATGATATCTGATGCATGCAAAAAGGCGGCTTTATCCAGACCAATATCAACAAAGGCCGCCTGCATTCCGGGTAGAACGCGGCTCACGCGGCCTTTGTAAATATTCCCTACGAGTCCTCTTTTTGCTTCTCGCTCAACATGTATTTCTTGTAAGATCCCACCATCAATATAAGCTACGCGCGTTTCAGATGGTGTAATGTTCACTAATAGTTCCGCTGTCATGACTTCCCCTTACCATCACCTAACGCTAAAAATCGTTGAATTAATTCATTTGTTTCGACCAAAGGCAAACCCACTACGCCGTGGTAACTGCCATTAATTTTCCGAATAAAACGCCCACCAAGACCTTGAATTGCATAGGCACCTGCTTTATCCATGGGTTCACCTGACTGTATATAATCCTGTATTTCAAGTAAAGATAACCCGCTGAATGTCACATCTGTCACAATCAATTCGTGTAATGTCTGTTGGCGATTAGAAAGGGCAATAGCAGTCATCACTTGATGAGTTTTACCCGCTAGCGCACTGAGCATCTCTTGGGCATGTTGATTATCACGGGGTTTTTCAAGGATCCGCCCTTCCAGAACGACAATCGTATCCGCCCCTAAGACAGGCTTATCTTCGGGTGCCATGGCAACACCAGCTAAGGATTTATCACGCGCAAGACGCTGCACATAGCCTTCAGGCGTCTCACCCGGTTGCCACTGTTCCTCTACCTCTGGACGTAAAATTTCAAAAGAGTAGTCAAGATATTGCACCAATTCGCGTCGACGAGGTGAGCCTGATGCCAGATAGATTAAATTCATAAAACATATTTCCCGTCAGAAACGACAGCTAAACCCTTAACACACTGAAAACTGTCGACGAATTTTTCGTAAAAGCAAAAATAACCATGGCCACAGGATACCATTGACGAGGCTATTCCAGAATACTTGCGGATGGAATAATACCTGAGATGATAAAAATTCAGCCCAGAATACCGCCAAATCTTGAATAACGGTCAATAACATAATCACCAGCGCTTGCTGCCATAGCGCCATATTACGTAATAATTGGTGTTTATAGGCGACGAGATAACAAATAATACTGAAAGAAAGAGCATGAACGCCCAGAGCTGAGCCTTGAATGGAATCAACAATAATACCTAAAATAAAGCTGGTGCCGACGCTCACGCGATGTGGCAGCGCCATCACCCAATACGCTAAAATCAGCAGCAGCCATGATGGCCGATAAAAGTTAAGCTGTTCCGGCCACGGCATGACTTGCAAAATCAGCGCAATAATAAAGGACAGCCAAATAATCGCTCGCCCATTACCACGGTATTCATCCATTTAATTCATTCCTCCTACCCATAACCATAATAACGTTTCCTTTACCTATGGTTGCGGTGCCATTGATGGTGGCAGTGGTGGCCCTTGAATTTCACTTGGATTCGGTAAAACTTGCGGGAGCACTTTCATTAAGCGTTCATTCGCTGCACGGTAAACTTCTGAAGGCTGTAATGGTGTTTTCGGATCGCTATCATTACCCCACAAAAGAAGCAGATAACGTAAACGTTGCAGCTCCGCGCTTGGTCTCGCACTGATAATGGTATACGCACGCTGTGTATCATGTTTAACCGCTGAGACGACCCCAACAGGGTAACCTTCAGGGAAGCGTCCACCGAGGCCAGAGGTAACGAGCACATCCCCAACACGGATATCCGTATTTTCAGGCAATGGTTCAAGCTGTAAATCATCCGCACACCCAGAGCCTGCAGCAATCACACGCACATCATTGCGCAGCACCTGCACAGGAAGGGCATGGGTAGTATCACAAATGAGTAACACGCGACTATTAAAATTGCTCACACCCACCACTTGGCCGACAACGCCTTTATCACTAATAACGGGTTGCCCTTCATAAACGCCTTCGTTACTGCCTTTATCAATCACAACTTGGTCACGATAAGGCGTGTTCGCACCTGAGATAACTTGCGTCACCATCATGTGTTCATCTTGGCGTAACGGAGAGCCGAGCAGTTCCCTTAAGCGTGCATTTTCTTGCTTAAGCTGCTCCAGTAACAGGTTATCGGCTTTTTTCAGTAACAACTCTTGGCGCAATGCTTTGTTTTCAAATTGCAGCTGTTCCCGAGAAGAGAAACTTTCTGAAATGTTATCCAGAAACTGGCGTGGACCATTAGCTAAAAAATAGAATGGGCTGACCGCCGTGTCTAAATAGTTACGGATTTTATTGAAGGGCTCGAATCGATGGTCAATCACCACCAGCACAAGTGCAATGATTACCGCAAAGAAGATGCGTAACTGTAGGGATGGACCTCGCCTAAAAATGGGCTTCATGTGCGGCTATGTTTCGCTAATGTCAGAGGATCAAAAATAGTCAAAGCAGCTAGGTATCGACCTAACTGCTTATAGTTGGCCATTTAGTCTTCGCTAAACAGGTCACCACCGTGCATATCAATCATTTCTAACGCTTTACCGCCACCACGGGCGACGCAGGTTAGTGGATCTTCTGCAACGATAACTGGAATACCAGTCTCTTCCATTAATAAGCGATCTAAATTACGAAGAAGTGCACCACCACCCGTTAAGACCATTCCGCGTTCTGAAATGTCAGACGCTAATTCAGGCGGACACTGTTCCAGCGCAAGCATAACCGCGCTAACGATACCCGTTAACGGCTCTTGTAATGCTTCTAAGATTTCATTGGAATTCATTTTGAAACCACGTGGAACCCCTTCAGCAAGGTTACGACCACGGACTTCAATTTCAAACACTTCATCAGTAGGGAATGCAGAACCAATACCGTGTTTAATACGCTCAGCCGTTGCTTCACCAATCAGTGAACCATAATTACGACGAACATAGTTAATGATGGATTCATCAAAACGGTCACCACCGATACGAACAGAGGATGAATACACGACACCGTTTAATGAGATAACAGCAACTTCAGTTGTACCACCACCGATATCAACCACCATCGAACCGGTTGCTTCAGATACAGGGAGGCCTGCACCGATAGCGGCAGCCATAGGCTCTTCAATTAAGAAGACTTCACGCGCACCTGCACTTAAGGCAGATTCACGAATGGCTTTACGTTCAACTTGCGTTGCACCGACTGGCACACAAACCAACACACGCGGGCTTGGACGCAAGAAGCTGTTGCTATGAACTTGTTTAATGAAGTGTTGTAACATTTTTTCAGTCAAGAAAAAGTCAGCGATTACGCCGTCTTTCATTGGTCTGATTGCAGAAATATTACCTGGTGTACGTCCCAGCATCTGTTTAGCTTCACCACCGACTGCTGCCACGCTTTTCGGCGAACCTGCGCGGTCTTGACGGATGGCTACTACAGAGGGTTCATTTAATTTGACGCCCTGTCCTTTGACATAAATGAGGGTATTGGCCGTACCCAAGTCAATAGACAAGTCATTAGAAAACATGCCACGAAATTTTTTAAACATAACGAAAGAGTTATCCTGCAAGCTGGGGACGAATGTAAACCCGTCTACTCTACCAACCACTTGAAGCGGTCTCAAGACGTTAATGAGCTGCTTCTATAAATATGGTCAATTCATCTATTTTTCACGTACCGTACTGTACATGCTTCTTATCTAAACGAAGCAGATAAAAACCTCAAAAATAGATATTAATTTCACTTTTTCCATCACTAGATAGAATTACGTAAAAATAACCCCTACTCTTTGGCTGTTATATACTCCATTGTTTGTATTCCCAGTGTGACAAGTAATTGTGACTACAAGTTCAAATAATATTTATATCTTTTTATTATTGCTACGCACTGGTTATTTTCACTACAAATCAGATGAATTTCACGAGTGTTCGCTCTACTATCTACCAAAAATGAGGCAAATTTGTATTAGTACGCAAAATGAATTCGTCGCGATGCGTTATTTTGCATGATAAAAGCCTATTTATGCCAGAAAAAAATGATTTTTTACAAAATAATTACATTATTAATAGCTTAAGAACCCTCATTACGTCAATGAAATACCCTTAATTTTTCGGCATTTTAAATGACATATTTAATCATTTCACTAGGAGTGAACGATGAAAGCTCTCGTCCTAAACAAATCCGATGAAAAAATCACCGCTGATATCCAATCTCTGACAACGGAAATGCTACCTGCCGGGGATATTATAGTCGATATTCACTGGTCCACACTAAATTATAAAGATGCCCTCGCCATCAACGGAAAAGCGGGTGTTGTCAGACAATATCCGATGGTTCCAGGGATTGATTTTTCTGGGGTTATTCACCACAGTGAAGACCCGCGTTTTCAAGTTGGGCAACATGTATTATTGACGGGATGGGGGGTTGGTGAAACCCATTGGGGCGGCTTAGCATCCCAAGCCCGTGTTCCCGCGAATTATTTAACCCCACTTCCTGAACAGCTCTCTTTAAAACAGGCGATGGTTATCGGTACGGCAGGTTTTACCGCCATGCTCTGTGTGAATGCTCTAGAGGATGCAGGCATTACGCCTGATAAAGGTGAAATTGTTGTCAGCGGAGCAAGTGGTGGTGTCGGAAGTACCGCGGTTCAATTGCTATCTATATTAGGCTATGACGTAGTCGCGATTTCGGGTCGCGAAGAAAATAACGCCTATTTGCAGAAGTTAGGCGCAAAACGCGTCCTACCGCGCAGTGATTTTACTCATCCGGCAAAACCTTTAGACAAACAGCTTTGGGCAGGTGCTATCGATACCGTTGGCGGGGAGTTGCTCGCAAACTTGCTGGCACAAACTCATTATAACGGCGCTGTCGCCGCGTGCGGATTAGCGGGTGGCTTTAACTTACCGACCAGTGTGATGCCATTCATTTTACGTAATGTGCGCCTACAAGGGGTCGACTCTGTCTATTTCCCTGCGGCAAAACGCGCAAAAGTGTGGGAACGCCTTGCACAATTGCTGCCAGCGTCTTTCTATGAGCAAGTGTGCTCTGAAATTAAATTGGAAGATGCCGCTGAATATGCAAGAAAACTATTAAAAAATGAGGTCACTGGGCGTACCCTAGTTAATCTTTGCGAAAAATGACCGAATATGTGCGGCCATCTGTTAAAAATACGGATTACCGCACATTTCACAAAATAAATTCGGGTAATTTCTCTGATAAGACCAGTATTTTGCTGCTATATGCCACGAAATAATTATAATAGCGTCCTTTGTCAGTAGAAATTCCATTTATTTTTATGATAAAAGATGACAAACGCGCAACATCGCGTTATGTTGTCGGACTATTGATATATCGTCGGAGTTAGCAGCATAATGGCAGAAGATATTCACATTTTACTCTTGAACGGGCCGAACCTAAACCTGCTAGGTACACGGGAGCCAGACAAGTACGGCAACCAAACTCTTGCTGATATCGTCGCCAAATTAGGCGTTGAAGCGGGCCAGTTAGGTGTAAAATTGAGTCATTTTCAATCAAATGCGGAACATGAACTCATCGATAGAATTCATGCTGCACGCCATGATGTTGATTTTATTCTCATTAATCCGGCTGCATTCACACATACTAGCGTAGCTCTACGTGATGCATTACTGGCTGTGTGTCTCCCGTTTATCGAGATCCACCTGTCGAATGTGCATGCGAGAGAACCATTTCGCCAACATTCTTATTTCTCCGATATGGCTGTCGGTGTAATTTGTGGTCTAGGCGCTGACGGCTACAGCTTTGCTTTACAAGCTGCAGTTAACCGTGTGCGTCTAATTAATTCAATCCAAATATAAGAGTACGGAATCATATCCATGGATATTCGTAAAATTAAAAAGTTGATCGAGCTAGTCGAAGAGTCTGGCATTTCTGAACTGGAAATTTCTGAAGGTGAAGAGTCAGTACGTATTAGCCGTGTCGCTCCTGCTTCTCAGGTTATGGCTGCACCTCAACAATTTTACTCAGCACCTGTTGCACAACAACCTGCACTGGCAAACGCTGTTGCACCATCTGAAGCGATGGCTACACCAGCGGCTCCTGCAACCGTTGCAGGGCACCAAGTTCGCTCACCAATGGTAGGAACCTTCTACCGCGCACCAAGCCCAGAAGCGAAATCATTCGTTGAAGTTGGCCAAACTGTTAGCGTTGGTGACCCACTTTGCATCGTTGAAGCGATGAAAATGATGAACCAAATCGAAGCAGACAAAGCAGGCGTTGTTAAAGCCATTCTGTTGCAAAACGGTGATGCAGTAGAATTTGACGAGCCATTAGTTGTCATCGAATAACGAGGCGTCTCCATGCTGGAAAAAATTGTCATCGCAAACCGCGGAGAAATCGCACTACGTATCTTGCGTGCCTGTAAAGAATTAGGCATTAAAGCTGTAGCGGTTCACTCCACGGCTGATAGCGATCTAAAACACGTGTTGCTGGCTGATGAAACCATTTGTATCGGCCCAGCAGCCTCTGCAAAAAGCTACTTAAATATCCCTGCGATTATCTCCGCAGCTGAAATTTCAGGCGCACAAGCGATTCACCCAGGATATGGTTTCTTGGCTGAAAACGCTGATTTTGCAGAACAAGTTGAAAACTCAGGCTTTATTTTTATCGGTCCAAAAGCTGAAACCATCCGCCTAATGGGTGACAAGGTTTCTGCGATTAGTGCGATGAAAAAAGCGGGAGTTCCGTGCGTTCCGGGTTCTGATGGCCCATTAGGTAACGACACTGAAAAAAATAAAACCATCGCAAAACGTATCGGTTTCCCTGTGATCATCAAAGCCTCTGGTGGTGGCGGTGGTCGTGGTATGCGTGTGGTTCGCAACGAAAAAGATTTGGAATCTTCCATTAATCTGACGCGTGCAGAAGCGAAAGCGGCTTTCAATAACGATATGGTTTACATGGAGAAATACCTTGAAAACCCACGTCATATTGAAATCCAAGTCATGGCTGATGGCCAAGGCAACGCGGTTTATTTAGCAGAACGTGACTGTTCAATGCAACGTCGCCACCAAAAAGTGGTTGAAGAAGCACCAGCACCGGGGATCACCCCTGAAATTCGCCGTAACATCGGTGAACGCTGTGCCAATGCCTGTATTGAAATCGGTTACCGTGGTGCGGGTACCTTTGAATTCCTGTTCGAAAACGGTGAATTCTACTTTATCGAAATGAATACTCGTATTCAGGTTGAGCATCCAGTGACTGAAATGATCACTGGTGTTGACTTAATCAAAGAGCAATTACGCATTGCCTCTGGTTTACCATTATCTGTGAAACAGGAAGATATCGTGGTTCACGGTCACGCTGTTGAGTGTCGTATCAACGCAGAAGATCCGAAAACCTTTATTCCTAGCCCAGGTAAAATCACACGTTTCCACTCTCCGGGTGGCTTCGGTGTGCGTTGGGAATCTCATATCTACGCAGGCTACACTGTACCTCCGTACTATGACTCAATGATTGGTAAGCTGATCACCTATGGTGAAACTCGTGAAATTGCGATCTCTCGTATGAAAAACGCATTGAATGAGTTAATCGTTGATGGCATCAAAACCAACATCGAGCTGCACCAAATGATCATGAACGATGAAAACTTCCAAAAAGGTGGAACTAACATCCACTATTTAGAGAAAAAACTGGGCATTTCTGAGTAGTCTTGAAATTGTCTGTTTGACTCATCGTCAATAAATGCCGCAACGCCCTGCTTTGCGGCATTTTTTTGTACTAAACACCTTTTCTCTCACTTTTCTTATGCCTTTTCTTACACTCTACCTACGGATTATCGTACAATCCCTGATTATTTTTTATGTGAGTGAGGAGGAATAACGGATGGACAAACGTTTTCTTCAATCCAATAAGGAAGCGCGATGGTCTCTCTATTTGACCATCGCCTACATGATAGGCTGGATAATTAGTGCCTATCTACCTGATAATACGCGAGGTATCACTGGCCTACCATTATGGTTTGAGTGGTCATGCCTTATTGTACCCGTCATCTTTATTTTGCTCTGCATTATGATGGTTAAAATCATTTTTAAAGATATTCCTCTGGAGGAGAAGGATGCAGATTGAAGTTCTTCTACCTTTAATTGGTTACCTAGCGCTGGTTTTTCTGTTATCCGTCTACGCATACAAGAAACGGACGAAAGGGGAATTCCTCAATGAATACTTTTTAGGTAACCGTTCAATGGGCGGGTTCGTCCTTGCCATGACCATTACTGCAACCTACATCAGTGCAAGTTCATTTATTGGTGGGCCCGGTGCTGCATATAAATATGGCCTAGGCTGGGTGCTACTTGCCATGATCCAGCTGCCTGCTATTTGGCTGTCTCTGGGAGTATTAGGCAAAAAATTCGCTATCTTGGCGCGCCGCTATAATGCGGTGACCCTCAACGATATGCTGTATGCTCGCTACCAGAGTCGGTTTTTAGTGTGGTTCGCCAGTGTTAGCCTACTTATCGCCTTCTTTGGCGCGATGACCGTGCAATTCATTGGCGGGGCAAGACTGCTCGAAACCGCTGCGGGTATACCCTATACGTATGGGCTAATTATCTTCGGTGTCTCCATCGCACTGTATACCGCAATTGGCGGGTTTAGAGCGAGTGTCCTAAACGATGCCTTGCAAGGGCTGGTCATGCTGCTAGGAACAGTGATTTTACTCGTTGCCATTATTTATCACGCCGGTGGTTTACCCACTGCAATTGAAAAAATGCAGGCCATTGACCCGAAATTAGTCTCCCCTGAAGGCGCTGACGACATCCTAAGTGGGCCATTCTTAGCCTCATTCTGGATTTTGGTCTGTTTTGGTGTGATTGGTTTACCGCACACTGCGGTACGTTGTATTTCCTACAAAGACAGTAAAGCAGTTCACCGCGGTATCATTTTAGGCACCATCGTGATGGCTGTATTGATGTTTGGAATGCATTTCGCAGGCGCATTGGGCCGAGCAATCTTACCTGACCTAACCATCCCTGACCAAGTTATCCCTACCTTGATGGTACAAGTGCTACCACCTTTTGCCGCTGGCATTTTCTTGGCGGCACCTATGGCAGCAATTATGTCCACTATCAATGCTCAGTTACTGCAATCTTCAGCGACCATCGTCAAAGATATTTACCTGAATGCGGCACCTGAACAAATAAAAAATGAGAAGAAGCTCGCACGAATTTCTAGCTTTTCTACCCTGATCCTAGGTGCATTACTTCTTATTGCCGCGTGGAACCCGCCACAAATGATCATCTGGCTAAATCTACTCGCCTTCGGAGGATTAGAAGCGGTTTTCTTGTGGCCATTAGTACTTGGTCTGTACTGGGAAAAAGCCAATGGAACGGGCGCGATAAGTGGCATGGTTGTCGGGGGAGTTTGCTATGCAATCTTAGCAAGCTTCAAAATCGAAATTATGGATTTCCACGCCATCGTGCCATCACTGATTTTTAGCTTAATTGCGTTTCTTGTTGGTAATCTTTTTGGCAAAAATCCAGTACAATTGGCGACAAATTAATTTAGAGACCTATTTTTGATATTGTCTCGCAACATGACATTCATGCCCTGAATAACTTGGGTTATCTGCCACTACAATGGGATAACCCAAACTATAACGAGCATTTAAGGAACACTATGCCTTGGATCCAAATCAAAATTAACTCCACAGCTCAACACGCAGAAGCACTGGGTGATGAATTGATCGAAACGGGAGCTGTCTCTGTGACATTTCAAGACAGCCACGATACCCCTGTTTTCGAGCCCTTACCGGGGGAAACACGCCTGTGGGGTGATACCGATGTGATTGGCTTATTTGACGCAGAAACGGAGATGAAATTCGTTGTTGCTCAATTAGAAAATAGCCCTCTGCTGGGTGCTGGTTTTGCCCATAAAATCGAACAGTTAGAAGATAAGGATTGGGAAAGAGAGTGGATGGACAACTTCCATCCAATGCGCTTTGGTGAGCGCCTATGGATCTGCCCAAGCTGGCGAGATGTTCCCGATCCAACTGCGGTTAACGTGATGCTGGATCCGGGCTTAGCATTTGGGACGGGTACACACCCAACGACGTCACTGTGCTTACAATGGCTTGATGGCCTTGATTTAGAAGGTAAAACCGTGATCGACTTTGGTTGTGGATCTGGGATTTTAGCGATCGCCGCTCTCAAACTCGGTGCCGCTCATGCCATTGGGATCGATATTGATCCTCAAGCGATTACGGCAAGCCGCGATAATGCAGAGCGTAACGGGGTTTCAGAGCGTTTATCCCTCTACTTATCGAAAGACCAACCTCAAGACCTCCAAGCCGATGTGGTTGTTGCTAACATCCTTGCTGGGCCATTGCGTGAATTAGCGCCAATGATTAGCGTACTGCCACGTGCAGGTGGATTACTCGGACTTTCAGGTGTTCTCGCAACACAAGCAGAAGGTGTCGCTGATGCTTACCGCGAATCCTTTGAAATCGACCCAGTTGCTGAGAAAGAAGAATGGTGCCGCATCACAGGTGTCAAGCATTTTTAGCAGAAATATTATAAAAATCAGAGAATAATTTCTTTGAAAATAACGCCAGAATAGATTATCTTATAGCTCAAATATTGCTCAATTGCTGGCGATAATCTGTTCTGCACGAGATTTGAACAGCGCAACAGTTATTTTAATAAATAGTTACGTAACCACTTTAACTATTTGTTAAATATAACTAATTTTAAAATTGCAAAAATGCAAGATAAAAAAATTAGTGATAAATAACCGTTTGCTCAAAGTTTGTCCTTTCATATCTCGTAAAAAATGCGTAATATACGCGCCCTTGCAGTCACAGTATGGCCCCCATTTAGATATGCGAATCGGACAATATCAGTTGAGAAACTGTCTTATTGCTGCCCCCATGGCAGGCATTACAGATAAACCGTTTAGGTCGCTCTGTTATGACATGGGTGCTGGAATGACAGTATCGGAGATGCTTTCTTCTAATCCTCAAGTTTGGAAGACTGACAAATCTAGACTCAGAATGGTTCATCGCGATGAACTTGGGGTTCGTTCTGTTCAAATAGCTGGCAATGATCCCGATGAAATGGCTGCCGCGGCTCAAATCAACGTTGAGAGTGGCGCTCAAATCATCGATATCAACATGGGCTGTCCAGCTAAAAAAGTGAATCGTAAGCTTGCAGGTTCGGCACTGTTACGTTATCCAGACATCGTGAAATCGATTCTTGAAGGCGTTGTTAAAGCAGTGGATGTTCCCGTTACTCTTAAGATCCGCACAGGCTGGTCACCTGAAGAGCGAAACTGCATAGAGATTGCCAAATTGGCCGAAGATTGTGGCATTCAAGCCCTCACTATTCACGGCAGAACTAGAGCCTGTCTGTTTAATGGGGAAGCTGAATATGACAACATTCGGGCAGTTAAGCAGACTGTTACCATTCCGGTTATTGCCAATGGCGACATTACTGACCCGCTTAAAGCCAGAGCAGTTCTAGACTACACAGGGGCGGATGCCTTGATGGTAGGCAGAGCGGCTCAGGGAAGACCCTGGATCTTTCGGGAAATCCAGCATTATCTGGACACAGGTGAGATTTTGCCACCAATGCCTATGGCAGAGGTACAACGCATTATGCTCGCGCACGTACAGGAATTGCACGACTTTTATGGTCAAGGCAAAGGAGCCCGTATCGCGCGCAAACATGTTTCTTGGTACTTAAAAGAACATGCACCTGATGACCAGTTTCGGCGCTCATTCAACGCCATTGAGGATGCCAGCGAACAGCTGGAGGTGTTGGAAGCATTTTTTGAAAATTTTTGCGTAAATAAAGATAAGAGCTGACAGAACTATGTTCGAACAACGCGTAAATTCTGACGTACTAACCGTTGCTACTGTAAATTCACAAGATCAAGTAACTCAAAAACCGTTACGTGACTCAGTTAAGCAAGCACTGAAGAACTATTTTGCTCAATTAAACAATCAAGATGTTAATGATTTATATGAGCTGGTATTGGCTGAAGTAGAACAGCCTTTGTTGGACATGGTTATGCAATATACCCGTGGAAACCAGACCCGTGCAGCCCTGATGATGGGTATCAACCGCGGAACTCTGCGTAAGAAACTGAAAAAATACGGCATGAACTAATCCTAGTCGGTTAATGCAGTGTTTTTAAAGGCACTTTCTACATTTTAGGGAGTGCTTTTTTCTTATGATTACCCCACCATGCACCCCACGTATAATTTTTTACTTAAAAACTCCTGTAAAAATTAGCTAATCTGTACAATAAATACACTGGAATATTTTCCTAAATAGGTAACCTATGAAATTTTCATTGTTTAAATAACAATCAAAAATTTAACATGCGCCCTTTGGTTACCCTCACGGAATTAAAGTGTAAGTATATTGTTGACTACTAGCTGATATCCCCGCCAGTAGGAAGATCTTCCCGCAATCGTCACCTCTTGCCCCTTTCTGCATAGCATTAGATTTAATGCCTGCTCATCAAAGCCTGTTATCTTCATCGGATAGTTACTACGCTGCTCGCTTTGTACTTCAACCATCATTGAAGCAATTACTTTGCCGGTGGCTGTAGCGACTCGCTGAGGGCTTTTAGTGACTATTCCGGTAATAGTGGCTACTGGGTTCGACTTTGCTTTTTTCTTGCGCATGATTTCTCTCTCTGGCTGGAGGTGGGCTGTTCATATGAGTGGCGATGGGCTTATTGCCCAAGTTTGGACATTAATGTTTTATAAGGAGTTTATTGGTCTCCTTGAGATTAAGGAGTCCTATTTTTGATGTCTGTACGTTAAACGTTCTAACCTGTTGATACTCTCGGTAAACGCCAGTGGCGGCTTCCGAAGAAATTCGTCGTAACCTCTCAACTATCTCGATAACTGATTGATAACTCCACAAATATGATTTTCTCAATAGTTCAGAGGACATTTTTGTCCTCTGGGAAACCAGAGCACTCATAAATGCTTTAGAATAAAATCAAACTGTTGTGATATCGCAACAACTGTAAAGGTATGGTGATTTGCACCACACCCATAACTATCATGATTTTCGTGACAGTTAAGATGAACCAAATTTGGGTCATAATAAAAATCAATGCGTTACTTAACTGCGAACGTATAACGTACTCAGTCGCGATTACCCCATGCTGTCTGCTGTAGTGATTTGCACCACCATTAAAGCCTGGGGATAATGTTTATTCCTTGCTGCTGGGATGCCGCAGATTTGCGTCATGATAAAAATCAATAGATTACTCTCATGCCGTTGCACAATCGGTTTATCCTTTAAAATGTCGCATATAAATTTCATAGACTGCGCTTAGGTGATTTCTGATATCCACCTCATCAACTAAGAAATAGTTTTGCCCTAATGAATCCCCAGCTCTAGCAATACCCGCTCGCGCACCAGATATGATTTTGGTCTCTGGTGCTGACTTTTTATAGAAATGTTTTGTGTTATTACACATCGAGCGAATGACCTTATATTCTGTAGAATTATCCAATTGCTGTAATGTTAATTCAGTCCTTTCATTTTTCTGGCCATCTTTTTCTATCCACTCCTTGAGGTGGGAACATGGGAACAAAACATCTAGCAATGTGGATGTGGACGGAGCACTTATAAATAATTGGTATTTTGCACTGAAATGATAAAACATATCTTCTGACGTTGTTACTTCAAATATTCCTGACATAAATTCACCTGTTTGGTTTTTATAATTGCTGAGTATGGGTCAGTATACGGCCTGAATTACCCCCGTAAAACTTGGGGTTCATTCGCAATTTTTTTGCGCAAATCTCAATAAAATCTTAGCAAATCTTAGCATTGTAATGCGCAAATTGCTGCGCACAAATTATGATAATACTTTGTATTACATATATTTTTATGAAATTCACACTTTGCGCAGATTTGTTCGCAATGTGCAGTTTTTTTTGCGCACGATGCGCAATCTATCTCAATAAATCTATATATCAAAATACAAGAATGCCAATGTAACTAATTGTTATAACTTGATTTCATTAAGGTTCTCACTCTGTAGAATGCGCAATTTTAAACGTGGTTTATCGTGGCAATGCGCAGTTGACCTCGACATTTCTATACATCCAAACCTGCGCACAACCCAGTCTAATCCTTGATACAACTGGCCTTGAGCAAGTTCACACTTTACGCACTCCACTCATAATTCGCAATTTGACCTTAACATTTATTAACATCCCAAATTGCGCACGGATCACCTCTAGAGCTTGGTGTATCTAGCGTTACAACGGTTCGCACTTTACGCACCTGTTCGCATTTATGCGCAGAATACCGATACATTCCGATACATGCGTGCGTAAAATGATTTATCGATTTTTTAAGGTGCGGAGGGAATCGTCGAATGGATTTACCTTATCAAACCTTATCATCCTGAACGTTAGCAAATGCTAGCATCCTGTTCGAGCAAAAACGCCAGATAGCGTTATCAAATGTTATCATTTACCGAATATATCCAAAGATTCAGTGCCGATAAACCTTAGGAAAACTTAGGATTGAGGTATCAGAAAAACGTTAAGATTTGTTAAAAAAAATGATTACATATCCGCCGTTTGTTTTTAAAAAAAAGGCAATTTCTTATAGATTTTGTTTCGAATAAATGCCCTAATTATACATAAGCTAAATTTTATGGAGGGAGTTTATGTCTGATATTATTTATTTAACATTAACGGGTAAAACCCAGGGATTAATGTCTTCAGGATGTTCTAGTTATGATTCTATAGGCAATCGTTATCAGCAAAATCATATCGATGAGATATTAGTCTATTCAACAAACTACGATGTTTCCCGCCAGCAAAATGCTTCTTATGCGCCATTTATATTCACTAAAGCCGATGATAAGTCTTCACCTCTCATACTTACTGCTTTAGCTAACAACGAAATACTAGAATGCGAATTTGATTATTATCGTGTTGATAAAAATGGGTCTCTGCTCCATTACAAAACAATAAAACTAACAAAAGCATCAATTGCTAGAATCGCCAATGAGCATCCGAATTCTCAGCTAAATAATGAGCTATCCCCTTTTGAAATGGTTTCTATGAAATACGAAAGTATTTCTATAAATCACCGTGCCGCTGGCACTTCAGGTTATGGCATATCTCAATGGGCTGGCAAATAACCATGGTTAGACCAATAGTAGATGTACACAATAATAATCATAACGTACCTGTTATTATTGCCTCCAATCCACTTTACACCGCTATGATAGTAGACCCCGTTCATATTTATATTATGGTCGATAATGACCTAACGGGGCATGTTGGATTAGTTGTGGGTGATGGTGATTCTGCTTTCTTGTATGACCCATCAGGCGGGTATATGGGGTGTGGCGAAAAATGTCTCGCAAATGAAATGGCTTACCGAGGATCGGGGGAGTTTCTTGAATATCCTGATTTTGATTGGGATACTTACCTTTCCTACCATCGTTGGGACAGTGACGATATTGTTGTTATTCAGTTTACGATACCGAGAGAACAAGCTGAGCGATTAAAAGATATAGTTTTTAATAATGATTATATGTTCTATTACCATTGCGCCACGAATGTCGCTAGGGTATTAAAAGAAAGTGGTGGAATATTTAAAGATTTAGAGGGGGGGTTTAGAACACCATGGGGAGTTAAATCGGAACTATTAGAAATGAAACCACCAGAGGTACTTTTCCCTAATGCTAAAAGATAAGTTTCTAGTTTTTACATCTGGTATATCAATGGTTATTGGTTCTCTAGCGTATTACATTATTGTCATTCGCCAGTCATTTTTCCGTGTGTATGGTCATTATGGAAATAACTACGATGCCTTAGTTAATTATTATTACGGTATTGGTGTTTTCTATTTGCTGTATTCTATTTTTGTTGTCAGCTTTTATTACTTTCATAAAGGCAAATCAACTTTTTGGAAATTAACATTAATATACTTCATCACACCTACATTAATTCCGATGATCGCATGGTTTTTCAATGCTTGCTTAAAAGAGTCCATATATAGGAAGGCTTGTCTTGGTGAAACGATGTATGATTTTATGATTAGAATATTAATTTCATTCGTTGGATCATATTCTATTATTTTTGTAATTTTTTCAGTGGGGAGCGGTTTTATAATTTGGGTCGGCAGGATAATTTATAGAAGCCGTAAGTTGAAACAGAATGCAAACCAGTAAAATGTGCAAAAATGTTGTAAAACCTACATATTTGACATAAATCTATGTAATAACTGGTAACTGTCAGATTGTAGTGATGTGATGGACGTCCCTCTATGTAAGTTTTGCCATACTTATGTTGAGCGATTTTATTCACAGAGGTACTACATCATGAACGAGATAAAAGTTATCGGTATCGATCTGGCAAAATCTGTCTTTCAGGTTTGCGTCTGGATGAGTGATGGGAATATTGCATCTAACCGCAAGGTTTCTCGGGCTAAATTGCTGGATACTATTCTTCAATTCCCTCCTGGGTCGATGATTGCAATGGAGGCTTGTGCTACTTCCCACTACTGGGGCGTACTTTTCAGTCAATCGGTTTTCAAGTCAGACTGATACCCACGCAACACGTAAAAGCATTAACACATCACCAGAAAAATGATGCAACGATGCTCTCGCTATTTGTGAGACAGCTTTTCGCCCAGGTATTCATTTTGTCGCTATAAAAACTGTTGAACAACAAGATATTAAAGCCCTCAGAGCTGCCCGCCAGTTGATGGTTGAACAACGCACTGCACTGGCAAATCAGGCCCGGTCACTGGCGGCAGAACAAGGTGTTGAGATCCCTGTCGGGATTCATATTTTACAGCAACGACTGCCCGATATTATTGAAGATGCAGAACAGTTAATTTCTCCCGTGCTGCGCCAGTTGCTGTTCTCATTGCTAGAAAATATTCATTCACTTAATGAACGTATTCTTACTGTAGAGCACAGTCTTGCGGCTCTTTGTCAGCAACAACCCAAATACAAAGTACTGATGACAATACCGGGTATCGGTCCACTTATTGCAGCTGCTTTTTTGAGTGAAGTTAACGCAGAGCAATTTACTAACGGACGACAATTATCAGCCTGGTGTGGTCTGGTTCCTAGGCAACACAGTTCTGGAGGAAAAAGCAGCCTTTCTGCGATGACCAAAAACGGCAATCGAGATCTCCGGACATTGATCATTCATGGTGCGCGGTCTGTTATGCACTGGGCTCATAAACGCGATGACGCACTGGGAATGTGGCTGAAACAGCTTATTGAACGAAGAGGAAAAATGAAAGCCACTGTTGCGCTGGCTAATAAGATGACACGCATTGTCTGGCGGTTACTGACAGAATCCACAAGTTTTAATATCGACAGGGCTTTTGCGATGAACTGACCGTAGTTGTATCCAGAGAAGAAGATTTATCCTGAGTTTACAGGTACTGATGAGAAAACGGTAAACCGACCCTGTAATAGCCTGAACTATGCCATGGTAGTGACATACCGATGTAGTGATAAGGAAACAGGGTGCGGATGACATCATGGCGCGGGTCATTAGATCCACTAACGACGCCGAATATATGGCAGCAAACCGTATCAACTCAGAGCTTGCACAACACGGGACGTCCATATATGGCATAGTTAATTTGGTCACCAACTCAGAGGTGATATCATCACCTCATAAACAGATAGGTGACAATTATGGTAAAACGTATAAGACGGCTTTTCAGCGCAGAATTCAAACTTGAAGCGGCTCAACTGGTGCTTGACCAAAACTATTCCGTGGTCGAGGCCGCCAACGCGATGGGCGTCGGTAAATCAACCATGGACAAATGGGTTCGGCAACTCAAGCTAGAACGCAAGGGCATTTCACCGAAAGCATCACCCATGACGCCTGAGCAGGTTGAAATCCGTGAATTAAAAAAGAAAATCGCGCAACTTGAAGAGCATAATGAGATCTTAAAAAAGGCTACAGCGCTGGTGATGTCGGACTCTCTGAACAATTCTCGCTGATCGAGAAACTCAGCCGGCGCTTTAGTATTAAACAACTGTGTAACGTGTTCAGTGTTCATCGCAGTAGCTATCAATACTGGCGTCACCGTGCAAAAACACCATCAGCGGAACAAATTCGCCTTCGGGCCCTTGTTCGAGAAGCTCATGAAAGCAGTCACGGTTCTGCGGGTGCTCGTACTATTGCTGATATTGTATCGAAGACAAAACAGGTTCCTTTAACGCGCTATCGTGCAACTCAGATTATGAAATCACTTGGCTTGGTGAGTTGCCAAATGCGGAAGCATCGATATACAAAATCAACTCAAGAGCACGTTGAAATACCGAATCATCTCGGGCGACAATTTGCGGTCACGGAGCCAAACCAAGTTTGGGTAGGTGACGTAACGTATATTTGGTCAGGTAATCGCTGGATATATCTTGCGGTTGTGATGGATTTATTTGCTCGAAAGCCCGTTGGTTGGGCGGTGTCATTTTCACCCGATAGCCAACTAACGGGAAAAGCATTATCAATGGCTTTTGAATCAAGAGGTAAGCCAAGAAATATGCTGTTTCATTCAGATCAAGGAAGTCATTATACAAGCCGTCAATATCGCCAATTACTATGGCGTTATCAGATAAAGCAAAGTTTATCTCGACGAGGTAATTGCTGGGATAATGCGCCGATGGAGCGATTTTTTCGAAGCTTAAAGACAGAATGGGTACCTATTTTAGGTTACCGTAATTTTATAGAAGCACAGCAAGAAATAACACGATATATCATTGGGTATTATAGTCAGATTAGACCGCATCAATATAACGGTGGCTTAACGCCCAATGAATCAGAACGATTATATTGGGAAAGCTCTAAAACGGTGACCAATTTTTGTTGACCACTTCAGATCAAGTCTGAGCTAGTACAGTTTAATATTTATTATTGTCGCTACCATCCTATATTTACAATCTTTCTAATGTGTCCGAAAATTCTCTACGATGTATATAAATCATCATTTTTAACGTACCGGAAAAATTTTTATTTATATTCTGCATTATAAACACGCTGTTCATCGTTAACGCATTCTAATGTAAAAACATCACGTAATTGCGCAGATCTAAATTTAAAATGCTTTTCTTTTTCGTTATCGATATCTATCACTACGGGAAACATACCTTTGGCGTTTTCTATTACTACATCAGCCCCCTTCCTACATTCTTTGAAAGGACTATCAAAACTATAAAATTTTGATAAAATAGGCGCTTTACTATCAGGGATTTTATTACCATCATGGATCATTTGTTCTAATTCTTCGAACGTATAATTCGATTTTGCCTCTGCGTTAACAGAAAACAAATTTAATGCAAAAACACTAACCATTATGATTTTTTTCATTTGGTGATCCCTTTAGTTGATAAGGCCAATTATACATAACTGCCTCGGACTATATCTTGACTGTGTGTTATTTGGGTTTATGACTCGCTATCTGCTCCATTACGAACTGATGTAGTTCTTGAAACTCCCCCTCGGATAGAACTCTTGCAGGGATAACTGTTCCTTCACCATCAGAAGCAAAAATAAACATGTATTCCTCCTTGATATAACATTCTTCTACATTCGGCCAAAATACTCTGACTAGAGTCTCTTTCGTAATACTGTCTATATATTTCCTGTTAATTTTAACCTTGACCAATCTATCAGGATTGCTTTGTTCTTTTTCCTCATTTTTTCTTATGTAACGTTGCTCTATGCGAAATATAATATACAAACATATCAATGAGGTTACCAAGATACAAAGAGACCAAAAACCAGAGCTTCTAAGCCTAGAAAATTCATCTAAAACTGAATAAGCCTGATAGCCAATTATTAATAATGTGCCCCCTGATACAATCGATATCATAGAAAATAAGTTCCATAGATTAGTGAATAATCTGTATGGCATTTTTTCTTTATCTATAACAATGGGCTGCTCTACTAGTTTTCTTATTTTCTCTGCTTCTAATCTCGATGCTGAAAATTGAATTTGATAACGGCTTTTCATTAACCTTAATCCCTTAATTAATCATTGAAAGTAAGTACCAGTACCGACAATATAATCTGGTGCTTAAACGCAATTTATTATTTATTGCTCCATTCCGCCAGCTTTTGTTCTGCTATGGCTTGCTGTTCTGGCGTGATTTCTCCGTTAGGTTGCCCGTGCATATCAAACCGATTGCCACCCAGAGTAAGGACTTTCAAATACGCCTTTCGGCTGATATATGAACGTAATCCCTGTTTAATGTGGATCTCTGGGATATCCAGCCCTTTATCGTTAACCTCAGCAATCATAGCTTCCTTGATGCCAATCATTAGCGGCTTGGCTTCTCGCTCACTAAATAGCGTCCAATGCTGCGCTATACGGTCGATACGGTGTTGTTTCTTCTTCGCGTGAACATCTGCCTTGTTTTTCTTCTTCGGTTGCTGTGGGGCTTCCTGTGGCATTTTAGCCTGTATGCTTTTTTGGGTGTTCGTTGCTGGTGGGTTTGTTACGCCATTGTTACATTTTCTTAATGTTAAAGTTGCTCGGCTCATTCTCTCTTTTTCCTCAAAAAAACTTTTCTATTAAATACGCGATCAGGTGTTGGTTCAGTCGGTTCAGTTGGTTCAATTTGTAAAGATGATTGTTTTTAAAGTATTTATTTAAAAATACTGAACCAACACAACCCCAATTTGAACCGACATTTTCCATGAATGAACCAACATTGAATTTAAAAATGCCATCCAGAGGAAAAACGCTCTAATTTTTTGTGTTGGTTCAAAATGACACTTTGTTGGTTCAAAACAGCCTCTTGTTGGTTCAGTGTTGGTTCAATAAATACTATTTTTTCCTTATAAATCAATAAAACTTATCTACTGAACCAACTGAACCAACTGAACCAACTGAACCAACACTAAAACAATAAAATTACACACATGAGAAAAATGAAAAGTTATTTCCTGACACTTTTTTGATGTTAACTATATGTTATCAATATCATCATTGGTCTCAGGGGCAAATTGCAAAACGTAAAAATTAAATTGCCGTCCGTCGATGCGTGGGCTTTTTCGTTGATAACCTCTCCCACTGGTGGGCGGTGTTAACATGCCAGCCATTTTTAACACATCAGCAAATTGCTTGTAGTTAAACCCTGCCGCGATTTCTTTCTCAAAGGCGGATGGGAAGGTATAAAAGATTATCGGGTCATCCTCGTTACTGCCTTTCTTTCTATATCCTGCAAGGTCTCTAATAGGTAGATCCCTAACATCATAAGGAATTGGGGCGAATCGACTTAATCCGTGAGCATTCAAGAACGCCTCGGCTTGTTCTTTGATTTGCTCATACTCTTTGTTTCCCGTGCCAAACTCTGCGACCCATACGTTAAATATTGCTTGAACTACATCCCTACAATCTTGTTCACTCCACCCCGTAATCACACGCCCCATAATCAAAGCCGCTTCAATCGTGGCGAATCGGTCGCTCGCTCGGTGTACCTGCTCACCATAGCTACTTGGAATTAACTTATTCCAGCGTTGCTGTGCGGCTCTGTAGGCTTCTTTAGCTTCGTCTTTATGATTTGATAGATACTCAATCCAATAACGTCCTGCTGCCCCGTAGCTATCACGACAATTCACCTTGATTAAATCTGCGTGGGCTTTCCCTGTTTCACATTCGTGTAGTTCCGTGGCGCGTTCAATGGGGATATTCAGCAATCGCACTAATTGCCCTGCGTTCACTTTCACACCTGAGCTTAATAAAAAAGTCTCAATGTCCTTTTCCCCTGTACTAATGGCTACCGTCCGCCAGCTTTGAACCTGCCTATTGCCGCCATCTTTCGCGCCTTGTATCTTGCCTTTGCCATTAAACAGCGTGTAAGCCGATTTATAGACGAGTTTAGGGTCTGCTCCTTGTCCGACTTCATCCAAATACAAAAGCCCGTCATTGTGCGCTACAGCCTCGTTAGTCATACCGTATTCAGTGCCATACCACGTTAAACGCTGTAAATCGGGATCACCGTATAAACTCACGGCCATATCTGCGGTGGTGCTTTTCCCTGCTGTCGATTGGGCGTAAATGTGAATACCAAAGCTGTCCGCCCCTGTGATACTTGTCATCGGTGCGGCTAAGGCTGCGCCAATTGAAAACATCATAAAACTGTTACCATTAGCCAATCGCGCAACATCATTCCGCCAGCTTTCTACCGTTCCGCTTGTCTGGTAGGCGGTAGCGGCTGCGCTTTGCCCGTTAAAAAATATCGGTTGCTCGGGTGTGCCAATAATTGAGCCGTCTGGCATGATGTACGCGCCTTTGTGCTCATGTTATCCCTGACTTCTTTAGATTTGATCCCTTTGTTTTTAGCCCACTTTATCGGGTCAATGCCTAACACTAGTTTATTGATGAAGCGCGATTCATTGCTATATGCAAAGCCTTTCTGGTTATCACCCGTGCGCTCAATATAGCCTTTCATAGCCTCAGCCATGTTTTTATGATCCTCACATGCTGTGACTCGGCTTTTACGCCAGTTTTGTATAGCTGCCTTATGTTCTTCTGGCGCGATCCTGCGTAGCCGCTCTTCACACTCAATGAAATACTGACGAGCTAATTTTCCTTGCTCATTCCGCTCAACCATAGATAACTCTTTACCCATGTTAAGGCTGGCAATGTAATCATGCTCAAGCTGTTGTCTGAATTTTGCGCTCCCCCGTTTTGGTGAGCTCAAATTTTCTACAATGATATAGTCCACGTTTTCAACAAAACCATATTGTTTAATTCTGCCTTTAATCCAACTCGTATAATCACGCCCTACTTTCAGAAATGAATGTAATTTACGGCTACTTACAGTTTGAATCTCTTTACCGTCAATATTGCTATTGGTAACAGGAATTAGATTGTCGAAAGTATTAGCTTGTTCATTTTCAGGGTGAGCGAATCCACCAGCGGTTAAGCTGCTATTTTTCGTTTTCATATATTTCTACTCTTTTTATTTAATTAATAAGAGCTGTCGCGACAACATATTTAGCTTGAATGAAATAAGTTGCAAAAGCTCGCAAATTCGTATTTTGATTAATTGCGTGCAATTGCGGCTTGTTTCTGTTAGTTCACTTTACGGCTATATGGGTTATTAATATTTTCCACCACTGGCGGGTTATGAACCCATAGCAACAAGTCACTAAGAAGCCTCGCACAAGAGTTACGCCCCAACGCTTTACGAGCAGGGAAACGTCCTTCCTTTTCGAGTGTGTAGGCTGTTGTGCGTGAAATAGATGTGATGCGCTGGCGTTCTTTCTCGCGGATAAGGCGATCGTACTGTTCGCCATACTCGGCAAGGATTGAACGGCGTGATTCTGGTGTTGGTGTTGAAAATTGCTTCATTGTGCAGACCTCACTGTTTCAATGTTGATGAGTACATTTTGGACTGTAAAAAAAACCATTTCCAGTGAGTTAAGAATCTTTTGAAATGTATATTATTTCTTGTAAAATAAAAATCTTTCTAGTGAGAAATAAATTTTCTATTAAAACGAATTCAGAAAAAATAAAATATAATTAACACTTTGATTTTTATCGCTTTAACAATATAAGCAATAGTCTACATTTTTAACTGATGGCATAAATAAGTATAAATAGACAAAAATAAGCCGCAATAAGTAAAAAACAATATTTCCATTATTATTCAGTAAATTAAAGATAACTCAATACTGTTTACATAAACAGGAATTTAAGTATTTATGGGATTAAATGATAAATTAAGAGGACTGCACATTACTATAAGCACATGATACCTTATGAAACCGTATGAACAGCTATGAACACATATGACTAACAATGGATGCTTATGGATTACTATAGATGCCTATAGGTGCTTATAGATACCTATAAGTGCTTATATATGTGCGTTAAATATACTAAAAGTAGAGGTTGGCTGAAGATGTCCTACGATGTCTAAACAAAACATTTTTCAAATACTGAGAACATTAAAATAGTAATTAATAAAAATAGTACAAAAAGCCTTTAGGCAACTGAAAGCGCCCTTAGGCGCTACTTGAATAAGCCGCCTTTAGTCATACCGTTCATAATCAAGAGTTCGTAATGCCTCTGATATTTTTTTATCTATAGTTGCCCTTGATAATCCATTATTAGAAATTTTAAGTTCTACAGATAATTTCATAATGGCATCTCTTATTGAAGATACCCTTGGTTTATTCCCATCACAATATGAACCGCCTACTTTTTTAGCTAACAAGCTTATAGCAAGCCCAAATAATTTATTAGTATTAATTTCCTCATCTTCTTTTCTATGCAATCCTCTTTTATTTTTACTAAATTCAATACCTATTAACTCTAACTCGCCCCCCCTAATTTTTTAATATTTCTTTTCCTTTTTGTTTTGAAGCTATTTGAGAAACAGCACTTAAACATCGTTCTTTAATAGGTTGAGGAGTTATCTCATCATCAACCAGTAAATGAGCAAGTGCAAACATATAGTCTGATTCTTGTTCTGTAGTTATCGTTCCAGAAAATAGTCCAGATGAGTTAAACCATTTTTTTATATGTCTATAATATATATCGTAATCAGCTTTTTTATCCTCTGGTATTTCATCCATTCTTAATTCAGGGTCTAGCCCACATAAAAGTAAAGATAATTGCTTACATTTATTGTTGGAGATTTCGCTTCTCGCTCAAATAACCCTAACTTTCTAAAGCTTGCCATATAATTAGTTCCTTGCCACTTTAAAAATCATCACATTCTCATGATTACCAGCCAATATATCTAACCGCTCACACCACTTATTCAAAGCGTCTAGTTTTTCAGGAAAATACTGACTTCTGTTATAGATTGCCATAATACCCGGTAATGAGTGCCCTAATAATTGCTCTACAATATGCGGAGCGATCCCCATATCATTTAACTTAGTTGCGAATGTTCGCCTTAGATCATGAAAAGTCCAAGATTCTGAGTGTTCAAATTTTTTCCACAATATGCGCCCGAATTGAGAAATAGTTTCTGGATTTTTTAATTCACCCAATAAATAACCTGTGTTTTTATTTAAACTATATAATTCATTAATAAACTCTCTGATAAAAACAGGAATAGGGCGAATTATTTTTTCATCTGTTTTTGTGTGTTCTCTTGGTACAGTCCAAAGCCAATTATCTAAATCCCATTCTTTCCACTCTGATAATCTGGCTTCATGCGAGCGGCAACCAAAAACAATTAATATTCTTATTAAATAATTGTAATACTGGATATGTTTTCCAGCGTTCACGGATTCCCATAATTCGCCTAATTCATTATCAGTTAATACCCGATCTCTCTTATTTTGTTTTTTACCAACATCAGGAATGGTTAAATCATCAAGTGCGCTGCTAACGGCATACCGCCTAACTCTGCAGAACTTCAAAGCCTGTTTACACATTTGAAAAATATAACCAGTAGCCACTGGGGACTCTTTTCTGGCACGGTCAAAACATGTCAACCAATAACGAGTTTCACAGTCACTTAGAGCCATTTCACCTATATAAGGGTAAATATGCTTTTCTAGCTGTGCTACATGTCGAACAACATTAGCTCGGTTGTCTTTAGCATAGTTCTCAATCCAGTATTCTAAAGCATCCCTAACGGTTACTGGCTTCAAAGAAGATTGAACATCAAGATTTAGCTGTAATTTCGGATCTTTACCCGATGCTAACCAGTTGCGGCATTTATCGCGGAG
This sequence comes from Providencia sp. UF-224, assembly GCF_058245955.1. NCBI lineage: Bacteria > Pseudomonadati > Pseudomonadota > Gammaproteobacteria > Enterobacterales > Morganellaceae > Providencia > Providencia sp. UF-224. The sequence continues at coordinate 198,810 of NZ_JBSICC010000006.1, forward strand.
TTCCCTTGCTTCCTTTAGGCTCATATCAGGATAGCGCCCCAAAGTAATGACTGTCGCCTCCGTTTCTCTCCCACCAGTCCTGTATTTAAAAATCCAACTGACAGCCCCTTTTTTAGTGACTCTGACCCGTCCTGAATAAGGTTGACACTTTTTCAATTTAAAATTGGAGAGTGCAATGAAACCAATCACTAAACGAACT